>JALOTM010000184.1 GCA_025457905.1 Methanomassiliicoccales archaeon | reverse complement strand
CAGACTGTTCGGCATGAAGCTCTCCTCGGAAGAGGGGGACCTCAGTGTCTTCCAGCACTCCTATATTCTTGCCAAAAGGGCCATGAGCTCTGTGCGCAGGGAACGCCCATTGGGAGCTCTCGGGGGCCAAACGATCGGCGCCGAGATCCCCTTCTGATTCAAGGCAGATCGATATGGCCCATGACCCTCAGCTTCCCACCGTCCAGGTAGCAGAGGATTCCTCGCGACCCTGGTGGGTGCACGATCTCCTTCTCCAGGACCAGCTCCACCCTCGGCCTTCGCCAGTCGGGGCCGTCCTCCACCGAGGCGACCCTTGCCGGTAGGAACTGCATCCAATGTCCGAGGTGCACGACCATGCCCTCCTTCAGGGGTGAGGGCCAGTACTTGACCAACGTCGCCGTGGCCATGATCCTCGAGTCCTGCTTCATGGAGTCATCGTCAGTTAGAACATATCCACGGTCCAGGTCCTCGGCGTCGATCCCCTTCAGGGCCAGGCCGACCCTATCCCCCTTGACGGCCGTGTCGAAGTCGTCATCGTGCTTCTGTATCGATCGGACCTGTGCGGAGCCCTTGCCCGGTAGCACCATGAGGCCGCCATGCCTCCTGATTGTGCCATACGTCACGTGGCCCAGAACCACCGTGCCTACCCCCTTGACGTTGAAGAAGTGGTCTATGGGCACGGCGCCCCTCCCGGCCTTCTCCTCTCTGTCCAGGCTACCGGCCAGATCGAGGTACGCCTCCCTGATGGCGACGAAGTCCTCATCCAGGAAGGAGTAGGACTCCAGGACCGTCCCCTTGATCAAGGGGGCCACCTTGTCTCGAGAGATGAAATTCCGGAGTATGATCTGGCCATGGCGCAGGCCGATCGCATCCAGCATCAGGGCGCATTCCCCGAACTGTGAGCTGACCTCGTCCACCACCACGAGGGCGGAGTCGGCGATGGAGCAGGCGTAGAAGAGCGGTGCCAACCTGTCTGGGTACTTAGTCGGCTCGATGAAACTCACTGTGTCCTCCCCCCTCTTCACATCGTATAGGGTTATGTCCGAGGCGGTGCCCTTCTTGCCGAGGTCCTTGGCATAATCAGGGGGGGCGATCACGGCGACGGTTAGGTTCGACATCGCCACTGCAACGCCGAGCGGGTTATTACGATTGCGCTTCCCGGCCATCGCCAAGCAAGGTTATTATCCTGCACGAGCGAATCATATGGTGAAGGCATTGAGGGCGCGAGCATGTCGGGGAGGAGGCTGGTCATCGTCGGCGGAGGCGTCTCTGGCCTCTCGGCGGGCTGCTTCGCGCTCATGAACGGATTCGAAGCGCTTATCCTTGAGCAGCACTCCCGTTTGGGGGGAGTGGCCACCAGCTGGACCAGGAAAGGGTTCAGGATCGACGGCCGGCCCGCTCCCATTTGGGGGACCATGCCTGGGACCATTCTGCATGACATCTACCGGGAATTGGGGATCGTCCCCCAGAACCGCCTGCAGACCCTTACCAGGCTCGAGGTGCACGACGAGTCCTCCCTTGCGAGCCTGGACCTGGCCGCTGGATTGGAGGAGGTGGAGAGGTCCATGAAGGAGATCTCCTCTTCGGATGCGGAGGTCATCGAGGACCTGGTCGACGCTGCCATGGAGATGAGTCCGGAGCTCCTCCCGGACATCATCGCCTCACCATCGGCCATTGACCTGTCCGGACATTGGTTGGGCCGTCTCTGGCGGGGCCGCAGGATAAACCGTTATCGCTCTGGCATCTGGCGAAGGCCTTTCTCAAGGATGCTCGAGGAGATACGGTCGGACGCGCTTCGCCGCATGGTGGCGAGCCTTCAGAACGCCGAATCGCCCGCTTGGCTTGCCGCGATGCATCTGTCATTGGCGGCCAACCGCCAACTGGTGACGCTCCAAGGCGGTTGCTCGGGGCTGATCGATTCCCTGCAGCAAAGGTTCGAGAGGCTTGGCGGGCGTCTGAGGGTCGGCTGCCGGGCGGACAGCATACTGGTCGGCGATGGGAGGGTGAACGGGGTCAGGACCTCCTCGGAGCAGGTGGAGGCGGCGGATTGGGTGATCACTGCCGCTGGCGGCCTTGCCGCCCTTCCTCGTATGCTCGAAGGCCCTTTCAGCCTCAGAAACATCGCCGACCGGCACAGGGCCCTGCAGGTTTCCCCGCCGCGCGTGCTTGTGGCCTTAGGAACATCGAGACCGTTCGACGAGGTACCGCTTTTCAACACCATCCTCCTCCGGCTGCCTATTCATGTTGGCGCGTCCGCTTGCGCGCGTATGGTCCTGCGCAACTACACAGAGGATTCGTCCATAGCCCCTCCCGGGAAAGGGTTGATCCAGGCGGAGCTCGAGTCCGATTGGCAGTTCTGGTACAAGCTCAGAGCGCTTGACGCCCGCATGTATGAGGGAGAGAAGGCGCGCCTCGCTCGGGAGGTGATGGCGAGGTTGGAGACGCATTTGCCAGGCCTGACCGAAAAGGTGGAGATGACCGATGTGAGCACGCCCTTCACCACCTGGCGGTATACATCGAACCATGAAGGCTCTATGGACGGTTGGCTGCCGACCCGACCAGCGTTGGAGGAGGTCTATGACCGCAGGGTCCCGGGACTTGGGGGGCTGTACCTGGTTGGCCATTGGGCGGACGTTTGCTGGTCATTGCCCCAATGCCTTCTCTCAGGGCGGGATGCGGTGCGATCCATATGCAAGGATGCGGACCTTCCCTTCCGCGCGACCGCGCCCTCGCTCCCTTGATCTCACCTGAGCGGAATGGCGTGGGAATGGTTAAATAAATCAATATTCATGCGCTTCTTCAAGCAAAGTGTCAGGAGAGCAGGCATAATCTTGACGGATTGTGCCGCTTTCTTCCTTTAGACTGTCACCCTAGGCTCCCTGACACTCATGCTTATCTTCATCGATGCCGCTCCCTTCGCCCATGTGCGAAAATGCTCATTTCCCCACTTTCGACTCCCTGGCCATCACCCTTTCCCGAACCGCCTTCGATTCCAGCTCCTTGATCGCGTCCGCGGCGATCCAGTGTGCGCTGGCATACGGCCGTAGAGCTATCCTCTGGGCGGCGCAGATCGCCTCATGGTTCAAGGCCATGCTCCTCTTGCCCACCTGCCTGAGGGCCCAGTTCACCGCCTTCTTCACATAATTGCGATCGTCGTCCGCACCCTCCTCCATCAAGGGGATGAACCTCAGGAAGGCCTCGTCCCTAGAGCTCTTATCGTGCACCGCCAGG
>JALOTM010000009.1 GCA_025457905.1 Methanomassiliicoccales archaeon | reverse complement strand
AGAACTTGGCGAAAAGGATGGACCCCAAGGTCATCACCAGGAAGTAGGTGAGCACGTGCACCAGGATCTGGAACGAGCTATGGTCCTGGGCCAGGTAGCCGTACTGCTCGGGATTGAGCATCGGCAGCAGCCAGCTCGCCAGGCCGTTGGGCGTGGACAGGTACCAGGCTAGGCCGCCCAGCGGCTGCGTGCCGCTGGTGGCCGGGTCGTAGTAGCCGATAAGAGGGTTCCCTCCCAGGATCGGGACCTGCGACAGCGTGGGGTTGGTGTAGAACAGGAAGGCGAACATGCTGACGTTGGCCAGCAGCGCCGCCATGAGGATGACGGGGATGTTGGAGGCGTACAGCAGCTTGATGGGGTACCTGCCCCTCGCCCCCCTGGCCGTCCCATGCGCCAAGGGCAGCTCGATCCGAACGCTCTCCACGTAGCAGACGAAGAGGAAGATCACTATCGTTCCCACTAGGGCGATCATGGAGTTGGGGTTCTGCAGCAGTATCTGCTCGTACCCCCCATTGGCCATCTCCGCCGCCGAGGAGTTATGTATGATGTAAAGGGTCTTGGGGATGGTGCCCGCGGGCGGATTGGACAGGCTGACGGGCAGCGATCCGTCGATGGGCTGCCAGTTGATGGTACCTGTGAATATGGCCTGGGCCACACCCGCCGCTATGAACAGCGATATCCCTGAGCCTATGCCCCACTTCGAGACCACCTCGTCCATGAGGAAGACGATGTAGGAGCCCAGGAACAGCTGGAGTATGATGATGATGTCCGCCAATGTCTTGGGGTCGATGAAGCTGTTCGCCCCCAGGGCCGATCCCAGGCCGTTGACGAAGTCGGTGGAGGGCGTGAGGTAGCCGAACACCTGGGGGATCGCCTCCACCAATATCATGATGAGCACCAGGAACTTCTGCGTGCTCTGGTAGACGGCCTTGTCCTCGGAGTTGGTGAGGTCCAGGCGTATGATCTTGGCCCCCACGAACAGCTGCATGATGATGGACGCGGTGACGATCGGGCCTATGCCCAGGTGCATCAGCGAGCCCTGCGCCCCCGCCAGGATGGCGCGGTATTGAGAGAAAAGGTCTATGGTGCTGGACATGTCCAGCCCATAAATGAAGACGTTTGTCATCACGAAGTAGAAGACCAGAATGATGACGACCCATAGCATCTTGGTCCGGAAGTGCACGTGCCCCTCCGGCTTGCTGACCGCGGGTAGGCGGTCGGTGAGAGGTTTGAGCTTGTAGAGCAGGCTCTTCTTCTCTTCTGCCATGGTATCAGCTTAGCATCATCACTGAGGTCCTACTATCGCTCCGCCGGCGCCCTGCACCTTCTCCTTGGCCTTGGCCGAGGATTCCGACACGACGATCTCCAGCTTCTGGCTCACCTGTCCGAATCCGAGCAGCTTGTCCACGCCCATCTTCGTAAGGTCCACGACCGTCCTGTCGCCCTTCTTCTGCGCGTATCCGTCGGCGAGCAGCTTGTCGATGCTCTCCTGCACGTCGCCCACGTTCATGGTGATCTTGGCGGATACGACCTCCTGCGGCCTCTTGAAGCCGTGCCGGCCGAAGTGGTCCGGGTCGTACTTGAGCATCATCATGACCTTGTGCTTGTGCAGGCCGGCATTCCCGGTCCCGCCGTGGAGACCGGCTCCCCTTCCGGCCTTCTTCCCGCGGCCGTGGGTGCGCGTCCCCCTGAACTTCTTGGTCCTGCTTGGCATGTCGAGTCCCCAACACTATCCTTGCTATTATAACATTCGTTCGACGAGCTCGTTTATGTCCTTGCCACGGTATCCAAGCGCGCCCCCGTTCTGATAGGAGCGCTTGCTCCCCTCGTACCCCTTCCTCGGGGGGCTGAGGCGGAACACGGGCTTGAAGCCCTCAAGGCTAGCGTAGGTGACCTCCCCCTTCTTGACCGCCCGCGCCAAAGCGATGATGCTGGTGTACTTGGACTTGGCCTTCACGGCCTCGTCGTCCACCGGCTTGTCGCCCACCAGGCGGCCGCGGAACTTGATCATCTTGGCGAGGGTGGTCTCCTCCACCTCCCCCCAGGTGAGGTAGTCCTTGGTCTTGTAGAGCATGCCGCGCACGGACTCGTTCTCCGGCAGCACCACGCAGTGGTTGGGGCGGGTGAGGTTCATGAGCTCCATGGTCTCCTCGATGTCCGCCTTTATCCGCGAGTGCCCGCGCACCCTGACCACGACAAAGGCCATGCTCATCCCTCCTTGGTCTGGGCCTCGGCGGCCTTGGCCGTGTCCAGAGCGGACGCCACATGCACATTGACCGGCCCGGAGACGATCTTCAGGCGCTGCGCCTGCTGCTCCGTGACCCGGATCTGCGCCGTCTGCTTCAGCGCCTCGAAGCTGGCGATGGCGTAGTTCACGGTGGTCTTGGTGTGCCCCTTGACGTAGCCCCAGGAGTCCCTGACGCCCGCGAGCTGCAGTATGCTCTTGGCCACGTCCCCCGTCGCCAGCCCGATGCCGCGCGGGGCGGGCTTGAGGTTGACCTCCACGCTGCCGGCCTTGCCGACCACGTTGAAGGGCAGCGAGTGCGGCGAGCCGCATCCGCATTCCCAGGAGCCGCATCCGCGCTTGATCTCGATGATGTTGAGCTTGGCGTTGTCGATGGCCTTCCTGATGGAGGGCCCGACCTCCTTGCCCTTGGCCCGGCCGATGCCCACGAACCCGTCGCCGTTGCCCACGGCCACGGTGATGCGGAACTTGACCCTGCGCCCGGAGTCGGTCATCCTCTGCACGATGTTCACGTCGATGACCTCATCCTTCAGGTCGGGAAGGAGGACGTCGACGATCTCTGGCTCCCTCAGGGGGAGCTTGGTGGCCAGCGCCTGGCTCATGGTGGTGACCTCACCGCCCATGACCATCTTGCCCAGCCTTGTCTTTGGTGTCCAGTCCATTTCAGTCCACCTCCATCCTGTTCTTTACCTCTTCGACCATCTTCTCTATGTCAGCGTTGATGTGCTTGCCCTTTATCCTGTCCTGGGAGGGCAGGATCTCCTCCGAGTGGGGGATGTCCAGGCCTGCGTCCAGCAGCCCCTTCAGGGTGGCGAAGCACGCCGCCCCCTTGACCGGCTCCTTCAGCCCTATGTCCAGGACGGCCTCGCTCACGCCCTTCTTCTTGGCCCTCATGCCCGCCAGGTACCCGGTCAGGTAGGCGGCGGGCAGGTTGCCCGTGGAGGCCTTCCATCCCAGGTCCAGCAGCTCATGGGAGTGCGCCGTCGCCAGGACCAGGTCGCCCTGGGCGTCGTACTCCACCAGCTGCACGCTGGTGTGCCTGAGGGTGGTGCGCACCACGGCCCTCGGCAGGCGGGCGCGCAGCAGCGCCGCCCTCTGCCGGTAGTCGGTCCGGCCCTCGCGCCTTCGGCGGAAGGCCACCTTGTACCTAGGTCCCGTGGCCATCAGTTCCCCTCCTTGAGGTGCCCGGCCATCTGCAGGTGCGCGACCAGGTTCTTGCGGCTCTTGAACATGCCGCCCTTGGCCTTGCTGTAGAACTCCCGGTAGACGGTCCGGTTGATCTTGCCCTCGTCGCGGAGCTTCCTGAGCTCCTTCCTGATGGGGCGTATGGTCTGGATCCAGTCCGCCTTGGTCGGCGTCCTGGCCCCGGACGTGCCCTTCCTGCTCCCCGGTCCGCGCCTTCTCCCCTTGCCGCGCTGGGCCAGCTTGTACCTGGTCCGGCCGCGGGATATGCCCTGCTTGGGGAGCGCGCGTATGGTCCCGGACTCGATCGCGGTCCTTATGTCCGCGCGAGTGATGGCGTCCGCGGCGTCCTCGATGCGGTTGGGGTCTATCCAGACCCGGGACTCGCCGCACTTGAGGATCTCGGCCGCCATTCTCTTCTGGTTCTTCAGATCCATATCTATCCCGTCCTGTTGAGAACTCGGATTCCCAGCTCGTCAGCGCGCTTCTCGATGGCGAGCTTCTTCCTGTAGCCCACGGTCCCGCCCACGCGGACGGCCTGGGTCTTGGGGTCCACCTTGTCCAGCTGCGCCGGGTTGTGGACCATCACCTCCTGGAAGCCGGAGGAGTGGTAGCCGCGGACCTCCTTGGGGCCGCGGTAGCCGATGCTGACGATGGGCGGGCGGTAGCCGTAGTGGCGGCGCATCTTGCTGTGGATGCCGCGCGGCTTCCTCCAGGTCTCGCCCAGGCGCGAGAAGCGGAACCACTCCTGCCTGCGGAAGGCGGGGCGGCGGGAGTCGATCTCCTCCCTGGCCGCCAATGCCCTGCGCTTTCGCTCGGTGAGCTCCGGCTTCCTCTTGGCCACGTAGGCCTTCTCGCCGACGACCTCGGGCTTCTCCTCGACCACCTCGGCCTTGGCCTTCTTCTCCTCCTCCACGTCCGTGACCTCCACGGACATGCTCTCGGCGCCCTGGGCCAGGGCCTCCTCGATGACCTCGATCCAGTGGTCGGCGATCTTGGGCCCCACTCCCTTGAGCGTGTCCACGACCTCCTTGTACTGGTCCTCGTCGTTGAGCGCGTCCAGGAGCTGCTCCAGGCTCTCAATGCCCATGCCCTTGAGCTGCTCGGTGTACTCCTCCTTGTAATAGGGGAGGTCGGAAAGCTGCTTGATCTCCTTCTTGGGCTTGCTCATGCCTTCACCTTCCTGGCCTTCTCGACGATGTATATGCCGTCCTGGAAGACGCGCGGGTCGTAGCCCTTGATCCTGCAGGCCCGCTCGATGTTGGCGGCGGTCTGCGAGACCTCCTCCAGGTTGATCCCCGAGACCACGACCTCGGCGCCCTTGACCACTACCTTGGTCTGGCCGAGGATGTTGGCATGCCTGGGCGACTTCTCTCCCAGGAAGTTCTCTATGACGAACTTCTCGCCCTTCACCGCTAGCTTCATGGGGAAGTGGGAGTAGACCACCTTCATGTAGTACTCGAACCCGTGGTTCGCACCTTCCACCATGTTCTTCAGGTGGGCGGCGTAGGTACCGACCAAGGCCTTCTCCTTGGTTCGGGGATATTCGCACTCGATATGGAAGTGATCGTCCTTCAGGGTGACCTTGACCTTAGGGTGGCCGAAGTCGCGGGTGACCTGGCCTTTCGACCCCTTGACGGTCACCTCGGTGCCCTTCATGGAGGCTTTGACCTCCGCAGGCACGTGCACCTTGTCGTCCAAATGTCCTGTTACAGTCATGTCATTCCCTCAGTACACGAACGCGAGCAGCTTGCCGCCCACGCCCTTCTCTTTGGCTTCCATATGCGTTATCACGCCGTCGGTGGTGGTCAGGATGAGCACGCCAAAGTCCTGGGCCGGCAGGTAGCGGGCCTCGAACTGTTCCATGTCGACCTTCTTCACCGCGTAACGTGGCTTGATCACGCCGCAGTTGTTGATGTTCCCCTGCAACATGACCTTGAACACGCCGGCCTTGCCGTCCTCTATGAACTCGAACTGGTTGATGTAGCCGTTGTCCTGCATCACCTTGAGCACCCGGCCTATGAGCTTGGAAGAGGGCCTTATGAGGCACTCGCTCTTGCCCACGGCCGCGGCGTTCTTGATGGTGGACATCGCATCATTTAATGGATCGCTCTGCATTTTTTTCACCTCACGAGTACTTCTTGAACCCTATCTGCGGCGCGATCTCCCTGAAGCATTGCCTGCAAAGGTGCATTCCATAACGCCGGACTATGCCCCTCTTGCGGCCACACCTGGTGCAGCCCACGCTTCGGCCGAATTTCTTTTTGGGCTTCAATCGATCACCTCAACGTTGAATCTCTCCTTCACAAAGTTCATGGCCTCCACCCTGGTCATACGGTGGCTGTGGGGTACCGAGCGTCGCATGACACGGCGCCTAGCGATGCGCTTACCCGGCCTCTGGATGGACACGCTGATGTCCATTCCGAATATGCCTATCTCCGGGTCGTACTTCATTCCGGCGAAGTCGGTGTAGTCCGGTATGCCGAAGGACAGGTTGCCCTCGCGGTCAAAGGAGTAGGACGCGATGCGGTTCTCACGGATGGTGAAAGCCCTGTGTAGGAAGTCCACGGCCTTCTCGCCCCGTAGGGTGACCACGCAGCCGATGGGCATTCCCTCGCGTATGCCGAAGTCGCGGTTGGTGGTCTTGGAGAAGGTCTGCTTTGACGCTTGTCCGGTGACCATCTCGATGACCTTCTGAGCCTTCATCAATCGTTCGCCGGCCTCGCCGACGCCGATGTTGACGACCACCTTCTCGATGCGGGGTAGTCGCATGACGTTCTCGCTCATGCCGCTCTCACCTCTGGCAGTACTATCTCAGGGGTCTTGTTGCCGATGACGAACACATTGTCCTTCACCGTCAGCTTGCCGTTCTTGAAACGGATGAGGTTGGGCGAGGAGGAACGCTCCTCGATCTGCTCGTCCACCACGAATATCTGTCCGGCGCTGCTTCCGCTGACCACCATGGCCACGTTGCCCTGCACCATTTTGAATGCTTCTATGATCTTCTGGGTAGGCAGTTCGATCTTCAGCACATCGCCGGTCTTGTAGACGTCATCCTCAACCAGTATGTTGCGTCCGTCATGCAGGTTAAGCTGCAGGCGGCCGCCGCTGACGTAGGTCTTGTTCTCGATGCGGCACAGCTTCCACCGGGCGCGCTCCTCGGCCACTTCGACCAATATGAACTTGCCTCGGCTGTCCAACAGCATGCGGTAGTGCTTGTTCAGTACGGGCATGCTGATCACGTCCATAAGTCCCACCGGGAACTTCTCCTCGGTGATGACCTTCCCGTCCACCAGCACTTGCTTGGAGGACAGGGCCTTCTTGGCCTCGGCGGCGGTGTCGACGACCTTCAGCAGGTCCCTGAGCACCACGCTCAAAGGCATGCATCCTTCCAGCGAGTGCGGACCGGGGTTGGGGCTGGTCACCCATACATGGTTCTTCCGTGGCACCGGCCAGCTCTTCGGCGCGTTCAATCTCTTCAGATCTTGGGTCATGAGGAGCCCTCCTCCTCGTAATTCAGTTTAGCCTTGCGGTATTTGTCGGTCATGTCCAGCTTGATTATGATCACGTTGGAGGCGTGCACCGGCCTCTCGGTCATGGTGCCGTCGGCCTTCGGTATGGTGACCCCCTCTATGATCAATCGTCCCTTATGGGTGTCCACGCTGGTGACCTTGCCCTCGACTCCGAGTACGTCCTCGTCGCCGCGGACCACCTTAACGGTGTCGCCCTTCACGACGCGCACGGTCCGGCGTTCCAGCTTCTCCATCAGCTCGGCGCTGAGGTGGGAGCCGACGCTCTTGTTGCGCACGTGGTTCGGCGCGTTGTACAGCGCCTTCCTCTGCTTGCTTGCGTGCGTGCTCGTCATTTTTACACCTCACACGATGGTCGAAGCGGTGGCGGCTACGCGCGGCCAGCGCTCAGCGGCCTCTCTGGCCACCGGTCCCTTGATATCGCTTCCCTTGGTCTCGCCCTCATCGGTGGTGATGACCGCGGCGTTATCCTCGAAATGAACCATGGTCCCGTCCGCGCGGCGGAAGGGCCTTCTCTGGCGGACGATGATCGCGTAAACGACCTGTCGCCTCATCTCGGGAGTTCCCTTCTTTACCGATGCGACGACGATGTCGCCCACAGCGGCCGCGGGGCAGCGTCCATGCACCCCGTGGTAGTTGGGAACGGCGATGACGCTGATGGTCTTGGCGCCGGTGTTGTCCACCACGTCCAGTACAGTGCCAGTTATGATGCCACGTGTCTGGTTCCCTGCCAATCCCTTCATGTCCTCACCTCTTCTCCACGACGACGAAGGACACCGTCTTGCTCAGGGGGCGGCATTCCATGATGCGCACCTGGTCCCCGACCGCCGTTCCCAGGCAGGGGGGGTTGTGGACGGTGTAGCGCTTCGTCCTCTTCTCGAATCGTTCGTACTTCTTGTCATATTTCAAGTAGTTCCTCTCGACCACGGCGCTGCCGTTCATCTTTACGGAAACGACGACGCCGTCTATGATCTGCCCCCGAACTGGGAGCTGCCCGTGGAATGGACAGTGCTTGTCCTCGCAGGTGGCCGAGGGGGCCTTGACATCAATGCCAATGTCTCTGACTTCGCTCATTAGATCACCTAATTCTCTTGATCCTATCCTCTGGTCGATGCTGGATCTCGGATCCTAGGACCCTGATCCTATCGCCCTGGTATGTGAACTCGAACTCATGGCCGGACTTGGGTATCCACCTCTCCCTGCCTTGGCAGGAGATGGCCAACATGTTCTTGGTCTCGTCCACCACCTTCCCGCGCAACAAGTGCCCGGGACAGTTGGATTCCACCACCTCGATGTCCAGTCCGATGAATTCTTGTCTCATGAAATCCCTCTTGTCCATGGCTCCTACCGAACCTCGGTCTTGAAGCCCATTTCCTCCAGGGTCTGCGCGACCTTCTTCTTGTGGTCGCCCTGGAGTTCGATCTTGCCTTCTTTAGCGGTGCCGCCGGCGGCGCACTTGTTCTTCAACTTGCGCGCCAGGTCGTCAATGTCAATGTCGGTGGCGTCGATGCCATCGACGACAGTGACGATCTTGCCGTAGCGCCTGCTGTCAGTGAAGATCCTTACGGACTGCTGTTCTCTGGCGATCTCCTCGCACATGCACAGCTCTTTAGGGAGCCCACATACCGAGCAGATGTCGGCCATTATTGTTCTTCCTCCTTCTGGACGGTTAGGATCCTGGCGATGTTGCTTCTTAAAGCCCTGATCTTCCCCGGGTTATTGGGGGCGCCACCCATTGCGGCGGCTCCCTTCTCGTGCATGAGCTCGTCGTTCAGCTCGCGGAGCTTGACGGCGCGCTCATCCACGCTCATCTCTCGTATTTCAGAGGTCCTCAGTAAAGCCATTTATTCAGCCACCTCCTCCTTGTCGTCTTTGGCGGAGGATTCCTCCGCGGGATGCTCGGCGATGACCGAGGCTTCCTTCTGCTTGCGCAGTAGGTCCGCCAGGTCGGGGTGGGTCTGAATAGCGAGGTCCATCGGCATGACGTCGATCTCGGCGGGCAGCCTGGCGTTGGGGTCCATGATCTCGACCTGCACGCCTATGACACCGGGCTTCAGCTTGGCGACGCAGAAACCGGTGCCTATGAACAGGTTCCTGGTCTCTCCGCAATACTTTATGGAGCCGTCCTTGAACTTCTCAGTGCGGTGGCGCTCCCCGGTCAGCTTACCGGATATGATGATCAGGCAACCGCGGGCTCCCGACTCCATTATACGGCGTACGGTGGAGTGCCCGGCGCGCCTGAAATGCCAGCCTCGCTCCAGAGCGAAGGCCAACTTCTCGGCCATGATCTGGGCGTTGAGGTTGGGGTTCTCGACCTCCTGGACCTCGATCTGAGGGTTGTCGTAATGGAAATTGTCCTCGATGGCCTTGGTCAGCGACTTGATCGCTGCCCCGCGGCGGCCGATGACTATCCCGGGGCGCTCGGTGACCAGGGTGACCCTGGTCCCCATCGGCGTCCTCTGCACGTCCACGCCTCCGAAACCAGCGCGGTCGACGGTCTTCATCAGGTACTCCTTAAGGAGAACCCTTCTGATGTTCTCCGCCACGAACTTCCTTTCGCTGGCCATTTACTGAACCTCCTCGAGTATGACTTCGATGTTCACGGTCTGTTGGTCCCACGCGGTGCTGCGGCCGTGAGCTCGGGGCATGTACCCGGGAATGGTCCTTCCATGATGGGCGGAAATGATCCGCACCCTCATGTTGTCGGCGTCCAGCCCCTTGTACTCGGCGTTGCTCTTGGCGCTCTGCAGCACCTTGATGATGGCCGCGGCGGCCTTCTTGGGGAATCGTCCCGGACCGACGCCTGTCTTGTGCGCCACGCCCAGATTGTAGCGGCGGATCGGCACCGGGCGGCGCAGTTCCACGACCTCTTCGAGCATGCGGATGGCGACATCTACCTTCTTCCCACGCACCATGCGGCAGATCTCACGCGAGAACTTGGGGGAGATCGGCAGCTCCTTGGCGATGGCCTTGGACGTTGTGTCCGGATCGGCTTGAGCAGTGTATCCTACCATGTTTTGTCACCCTCACTTCAGCGGCATGAACTTGGAGCCCCTGGTCGCACCTACACCAGGACCGGAGTGCTTTACAGCTCCCCTGGTCAAGGCGAACTCGCCCAGGAAGTGCCCGATCATCTCAGGCTTCACTTCAACTTCCTTGAATTCTTTCCCGTTGTAAACGGCCACGCGTCGGCCTACGAAGGCCGGCACTATGGGTATGTCCCTGCGGTGCGTGCGCACCACTTCGTGTTCCCCGGACCCGATCTTGTCGAAGGTGGTCTGTTGTTCCTCGTTGAGTCCGCGGCGGAAGGACCTTCTGGCCCTAGACGGCAGCAGGTCCACCATCTCCTCGAAGGGCATCTCCTGGAGCTGTTCCAGGGTGAAACCGCGGTAGGTGAACTCCTTCTTCCTACGGGCGGTCATCATGCCCTTCTTCTTCCTCTGCTTCCTCCTCGAGGACTTGGTACCAGTTAGCTTTTCTTCAGCCATCTAGAATCACTTCCTCTTCTTCTGGGGGGATAGTCTTCCGACCTTCCTTCCCGGCGGAGCGTTCCTCGAAACGGTGCTCGGCTTGCCGACGTGCGGGTGTCCACCGCCACCATGGGGGTGATCGACCGCGTTCATGGCCACTCCCTTCACCTTGAAGTATGCCTTGCTCTTGCTGCGGTAGGCGTGGAACTTCTTTCCCGCCTTGGCGAACGGCTTTTCCGAGGCGCCGCCGCCCGCGATTATCCCGATGCCGGCGCGGCAACGGGGGTCGAAGTTCTTGAAGGCGCCAGAGGGCAACTGCACCACGATGGTGTCGCCCTTGGTGACCACGGTGGCGTAGGTGCCGGCGGTCCTTACGAACTTGCCGCCATCGCCAGGCCTGGCCTCCAGGTTGTGGACCAGGGTACCCTCGGGGATGTTGGCCAGCGGCATGATGCTGCCGGGCTTCAGGCTCACAGAGCCGTCCACGTTGATCTCCTGTCCGACCATCAAGCCCTCGACGGCGATGATCTTGTCCTTCTTTCCGTCCTCGAACTGGACCTCGGCCACCGGGCTGTTGCGGCCCGGGGCGTGCATG
>JALOTM010000183.1 GCA_025457905.1 Methanomassiliicoccales archaeon | reverse complement strand
CCTGGCTCGAGGGGAGCATGACGCCCGCGCCCCGGTCCACGATGTCCGTCCTCAGGCCCCGGCCGAAGGAGGTGGCCACGGGCACGCCGCAGGATATGGCCTCGATGGCCGTGAAGGGGAAGAGGTCGATGCGGCTGGTGATGGCCAGAAGGTCGGCGCTCCCGAAGAGCAGGGGCATGTCCTGACGGGGGATGGGCTCGGGCATGAGCCTGACGCTCCCCTCCAGGCCGAGGGAGCGCACCAGCTCCCGCAGCTCGGGCAGCTGGGGGCCTCCCGCCTTGATCACCAGCGCGGCATCGGGACGGTGCTGTAGGAGCCTGGGCATGGCCCTTATCATGACGTCCAGGCCCTTGTTGGGGTGGGCCCGCCCCACGCACAAGACCACGTCCTCATGCCCCTCCAGGCCGAACCTGGCCCTGGCCCTTTCGCGGTCGGTGGGGCGGAACAGCTCGCAGTCCACTCCGGAGTGCACCACCTCCGGGGCGATCTTCTCCTCGGGGACCCCATGGGCCAGCAGGTGGGCCCGGGCGGAGAGGGACCTGGTGACGATGCCGGCCATCTCGGAGACCGCCTTCCTGCCCAAGGTCCGGTAGTAGGCGGACTGGGCCCTGCCGGCCGGCCCCCGCATGAGCACGTCCAGCTCCTGCCAGACGAAGACCTTGCCGGCCAGGCCCCGGGCGGCGAACCAGGTGAGCAGGGTCCCGCTCTGGAAGAGCTCGGCGGTCAGTATGGCGTCCATCCGGCCCTCGCGGACCTTGCTGGCCAAGGAAGGGGTGAAGGGGAAGATGGCCGCCGGGAAGATGAAGCGCATGGAGGTGCCCAGGTAGTCCACCTCCAGGCCCGGCTCGGGTGGGCAGGGACGGCGAGGCTTGAAGGCGTCCGCCGCCAGGACCGTGACCTGGTTGCCCCGGGCGGCGATGCGCCTGGAGAGCTCGACCACGTTGATGTCGCAGTCCGTCTCGGGCCTGAGGTTCTTCGCCATCAGGGGCGGGACGGCGGCCGTGGGAAGGTCGGCGGTCTTGGTGATTAGGCTTACCAGCCCGATCCTCATGAGCGCACCGTTCCCCCGTAGATCATCATGTAGGCGCCGCTCTCGTAGACCTTGGAGAACTCGGTGGCGTTGTCCAGGTAGAAGTCATAGATGTGGAGCTGCCCCCATTGCGTCTGCCAAAGCTCGGTGGTGCGATCGAATATCATGCCCGCGCCCCTCTCCCTGGTGAGGTTCTCGAAGGGGAGCGGATATATCTCCCAGTACTTCACCTTGGTGAACTGCGTCCAATTGGACTCGCGCCAGACGAGGTCAGGATAGGTGCCGCCCACTATGGAAGTCCCGGGGGCCACGTGCTCGTCCAGGAACTCGGACATGTCCACCGACCGCTCGCTGACCACGTACAGGCTCTCCTGATAGAAGACGGAGGCGCAGGACATGACCGTGGCGGCCACGATCATCAGGGCGGCCACCTTCCTCCAGGATGTCCAGCGACGGTAGTACATGAGGGTGATCAGGATGGGCGCGCTCAGCGCGAAGTAAAGGAAGCCGCGGTCGTAGACCTGCCCTTGGAGGATGAAGATGTCCAGGGGGATCACCACGATGGGGACGAAGGCCATGGCCAGGAGCCCCCCGGGCAGCGGCCGCCGCCTCTTGCTGCGCCACCAGTGCAGCACCGCCAGTATGAGGAAGAGCATGAGGACGCCCAGCAGCGCCAGCCTGAGGTAGGGGCCAAGGAAGAAGATGTTGCCCGCCGTCCTTTGGCCAACGGCCTGGCTGGTCGCCTCGGGCACCTCGAAGATGTAGGCCAGCTTGCTGACTATCTGCTGCCACAGGAAGCCCGAGTACTCCCTTGCCCCGGTGAACAGCCATCCCAGCCACACGAGCATGAAGGCGATGATGGGCCAAGGCCTCTCCCTGATCTCCCAGCCTTTGGAGCGTGCGCGCCAGGCCTTGAGGGCCACCACCACCTCCCTGACGATGAGGCCCGCAACCACGAAGAATGCCGTGGTGGGATGTGAGACCACCACGTAGATGAAGGAGGCCAGGGCCAACATGTCCCAGCGCAGTCCCTCCTTCTCCAGGAAGACGAAGACCATCAGACCGGCCATCAGGCCCATGGACTGCGGGGAGAAGTTGTACTGCAGCCACACATTCCCGAAGATGGAGACCAGGAAGGCGAAGCGATGGTCCAGGCCCGGGAGGTAGGTGCGCACGAAGAGGTACACGGCCATCAGGGTGAGGGCGCTGACGAAGAGGGAGTAGAACTTGAGGAAGAGGAAGACATCGGGGTCGGCCAGGAGGTCGTAGGTGGACCCGACAATGAAGAAGCCCGGGTAGTTGGCCGAGTAGGAGAACAGGCCCTGGGCCAGGACGCTGCCCTCCTCGGCGATGGACAGGGAGGAGAAGTAGTGCATGTACGAGTCCCAGACGTCGGGCAGGCGGAGGTAGAGGACCGGCGCGCACCATATGCCCAGGTACAGAAACAGGCCCTGGGCGAAGAAGGTCCGCTCGCTGGACGAGCGGTAGCCCAGCACCAGGGAGAGGGCCATCAGCGCCATCCCCGCCCAATAGCCCAACGGCATGAGGCGGAACAGCCCCAGCTCGAGCCGGGGGATCCATTCGATTTCATAGGAGAGGGCGGACGCGACCACCAGGAGAAAGCCGGACAGGGTGAGGAGGATCAGGACCCAACCTCTGACCTCAGGCAATCCACCTTTCGATGCCACGCGCCGCCTCCTCGTCCTTTCCGCATGTATCTCTTGGATAGGATATCAACGCTTCTTCAAAATTGGCGCGAGGAGCGACTCGGCCTTATACCTCCTGACCAATGGGGTGCCGATGTGGCTTCCCGGGCATGTGGCTGTGGGCCTGCTGCTGTCGCTGGCGCTGATGCTCGTCGGCCTGCGCCGGGGGGAGAGGCTGGTCACTCTCCTGGCCTGCATGGCCTTCTTCTCCGTCCTGCCGGACTACCTGCACCTGGAGGGGCTGCGCACCTTCAGCCATTCCTTCCTGGGGGCAGGGCTGATGCTGGCCGCGGGGATCGTCCTCCTGACGGCGTTCCTGGGGTGGCGGCCATGGCTGGTGATGGTGGCGGCGGTATCGCTGGCCTCCCATCTGCTGGCTGACGCGTACATCGGGCACATCTACCCTTGGTATCCATGGTCCTTGGAGATCGTACAGCACAACCAGTTCAACACGCTCTTCGATGTCAGGGTGGAGGTCGGGCTCAGTATGGTGGCTGCAGTCCCGCT
>JALOTM010000182.1 GCA_025457905.1 Methanomassiliicoccales archaeon | reverse complement strand
TGGCTCACATGTACCAAGGCGCAGAGCGCACCAGATATTCCGTGGGCTCGACCTCATGAACGGCCAGGTTCTCCACGTCGATTATCTGGACGCTGTGGATGTGCGCATTCACGATCTCATCGTTGGACACGGGCGGATTGGAGTAGTACATGTCACAATAACGCTTCACCAGGGCGATCTCCCCCTGTTCCCGGAACCGGGCGGGCTTGGTGAGCATGGCCGGGATGGGCATGATATAGTGGGCCGGCGAACCCAAGGAGAACTTGTTGCAGTATCCAGAATAGCGGGCTATCTTGCTGGCTATTCGTGCCTTGATATAGTCTACGGGGTCCAGGGCGTGCGAGGGAGGGACGTAACCCGTCTCGACCTCCACGATGAAGGTCCCCATTCCCTTCCGGGCGAAGACATCGCAGGTGAGGCCGGACTCCAGGGTGTGCTCCAGGTAGACCTCGTAACCATCCCGGATGAGGTGCTTGGCCACCACCAGTTCCAAAACGGAGTGGTTGATCTTCAGCATGTTCCGCTCGCGGAGGTCCTTCAGCCTCTCTGCCAAGATGGGCATCTGGCGCTGCACTTCAGGGGCAGGGTCCCCTAGCATCCGCTGGATGAGAACATCCACGTCCTTCTCATAGACGTTCTGCGACTCCCCTCGTTTCTTGGGCTGTACGGCCTGCGTCCCTGCTAGAGCCATTGGACTCGTCCGCGTAGCACTTGTGGCTAGATGAACTATTTGCACTCCCTGCTGACGATGAGAGTGAGCGTGGAGCGGATGCCCTTGAGCTTCCGCACCTTGTCGGTTATGGTGCCTTCGAGAAGCTCCATGTTCTCCGCCTTGACCTTGGCCACCACATCGTAGACGCCATAGACCAGGAAGGCCCTCTCGACCTCCGGCATCCTGCAGAGGTGGTCCAGGATCTCCATCTCCTTCCCTATCTCGGAATTGATGAGAACGATGGCCGCGGGCATTCTGCTCGGTTGTTCTATGATGTTGGGAGGTCGGATATCAACTTGTTGCCTCGACGAGCCCCGATGACCGGCAAAGCGATAAATACAGAGAAGGGTCTGGTCGTCGCAAGCGGCCCGGCCGGGCAACCGGCCAAGGCCAAGGGCAGGATGAAGATAAGAGGGTCAGCCGATCCGTGAGGAAATGACGATCCCTATGAGTGCAGACTGCCCAGGGCCGCCTCATTCTGCAAATTTTTTTCTCATCGTGGCGATTTCGAACGCTTGCGTTGCAATCTTGTTCGGACAGTTCGCCGCCAGACCCAGATTTTAAATATCTCCCTATGTGCCTATTGTTAACTGTGTTGAGATGATCGCTGCACCCTGCGGAAAACGATGCGACGCCTGCCCGATGTTCGGGAGCTCGTGCGAAGGCTGCGAGAGGGAGATGAGCTTCTCCTTCGCCTATCGGTGCAAGGACTACGAGAGGTGTGAGTCATCCCGTGAGGAGGGCTCTGTTGCCCCCTGCAAGGAGACGGAGGGGGAGGCCATCCTCTGCCCGTTCCTGGTAGGCAAGAGCATGAAGTCAGGCATCAAGCTAGGTCATGGACCGGACACGCCCGTGCAATGAAAACCCCAGGACCCATCGCCTGCATTTTTTGTCTAAGCGTCAGCGCACCCGGCGCACGCAGATCCTGGCGCCGGGGGTCTCCCCCTCCCCGATGTACCTCTTGCGGGCCGAGAGCATCACGACCTGCGAGTCGTCCGGGATGAGTATGTCCGCCAAGCCGTCGAGCACCGCTCTGGCCAGCTTGTCGACGTCGGGGCGGCGGGTGTTCATTCGCACCCTTCGGGGAAGGCTCTTCGGGCGAGGGAAGAGGAAGAGCGCCTCAACCTCGTAGGCGCACTCCTTCTCCGGGCTGAAGAAGGACACGCCCCTCGCCTCGTTGGCATGCTGAGCCTCCGTGGCCACCCGCAGCTGCCAATGCTTGGTGTTCTTGTTGGTCGTGGTGGTCACGACCCTGTCCACCTTCTTCACGTAGAAGGACCTGGTGCTGCCCTTGGGCTGGGGCTCCCCGGCCACGAAGAAGGTGATGGAGTCCTGCTCCAGGCCTGTGAGCCGGTTGCGGTCCCTCGGGAAGAGGATGGTCTCACGGATGTTGGGAAGGCCGAGCATCTTCTGGACCAGGCGCTCCACGCCCAGCCCCCATCCCCCATGCGGGGGCATGCCATAGGCGAAGGCGTTGGTGTAGAAGCGGAAGGCCTCGGGCTCCAGCCCTTTCTTTCTGAACCTCTCCACCAGACGGTCGTAGCGGTGCTCCCGCTGACCCCCTGAGGCGATCTCCTGACCGCAGTAGTCCAGGTCGAAAGAGTAGGAGAAGGGCGTGCCGTCCTTCTCCATTATGTAGAAGGGCTTGGCCTCCTCCGGGTATTCCACAATCCAATAGACGTCGTAGCCTTTGTCGGCCATGACCTTGCCAAGGGCCTTCTCCCCCTCGGTCCCGAGGTCGTCGCCCATCTTGAGATCCATGCCCTCGGCCACCACCATGTCCAAGGCGTCGGAGTAGGTGATCACCGGGTAGGGGGTCCTGGGGACCCGGACCTCGGTGCCGATCCTGGCCACGTGGTCCGAGGCCTCCCTGGCCACGCCCTCTACCGTGTATTGGACGCAGCCCTCGAGCACGTCCAGCACGTCCCGCATGGAGGAGATGTGGGCCATCTCGCCATCGAAGGAGATGAACTCCGAGACATGGCGGATGGTATCGGAAGGCTCGGCCCGGAAGGCCGGGCCGATCTCGAAGACCCTGTCCAGGCCGGTGGACATGAGCATCTGCTTGTACAGTTGCGGGCTCTGTGCCAGGTAGGCCTTGCGACCGAAGTAGTCGATCCCGAAGAGGGTGGCCCCTCCCTCCGCCCCGGAGGCCACGATCTTGGGCGTGAAGACCTCCACGAAGCCGTTCCTCACCAGGTATTCGTCGATCAGCCTCAGAGCCACCGACTTGACCTCGAAGACCGCCCGGGTCTCGGGCTTGCGCAGGTCCATGAACCGTTGGTCGAAGCGGGTCTCCGTCTCCACGCTTACCTTGTCCACCACGCCCATGGGCAGCGGGGACTGGGCGGCGCTCATCACCTCCATCGAGGAAGGCACCATCTCCAGACCGGCCTTGGCCTGGTCGCTCTTCTTGACCGTCCCGCTGATGCGGACCACGCTCTCCCTGGAGACGGAGGTCATGGCCGAGAACAGCTCCGGCGGGACCTTCTTCTTGGGGACGGCGATCTGCACGGTCCCGTAACGGTCGCGCACGATGACGAAGGCGATGCCCCCCAAGGCGCGCACCTCCTGCACCCACCCCTCGATGGTGGCCTCCTTGTCGAAGTCCCCCGGGCCTAGGTCCTTCGAATAACGTATGGCCGGTGACATTTGAACCATGGAGCGGATGGCCCCGGCCATATATAAGCGGATGGCTGGAGCGCTATTGGTTACGCGCCAACGACTCAAATTCCGCCAACAGCTCCGAGGCCTGATCGAAACCTTCCTCCCAGAACCTCGGGCCGTCCATGGCGATGCCCGCATCCTCGGTCATGGCGCGAATGGGCGCGGAGGACCCCTGGGACATCATCCGCGTCACCTTCTCAGCCATATCGCCCTGCTCCCGTTGAATTCGCAGGAGGCCCAGGGCCATAAGCTCCCCGAAGATGTAGGGGTAGGCATGGAAGCGCGTCCGCGGGTCGAAGAACTGGGATACCAAGGGCCAGGAATGAGCAGATTCGGGGAGCATGCGCGCGCTTCCCCCGTGATTGCTCTCCCAAGCCCCTTTCCAGATTTCAGCAATGCGCTCAGGCGTCACCGGAACCCCTCTCCGCAATAGATCGAAGACCTCGAGCTCGAAGGCCGTTCGCGAAGGAAGGTTGAGCATCGTAAAGGCAAAGCTGTCCAACAGGTAGCCCAACACCGCCATTCTCCTCTCCCTGTCCTTTGACCTAAGAAGCCTGGCCCCGAGCAGCAGCTCCGCCATCGTGCTGAAGGTCTCGGCGAGGAAAGGGCTCACCTGGCAGTTCAAGGGGGTCTGCGCCCTGGAGTACTCCACGGCGTGCACGGCATGGCCCAGCTCGTGGGCGAGGGTGAAGACGTCGATGATACGGCCGTGGTAGTTGCACATCACGAAGGCGCTCCTTCCCGCCAGCCATTCGTCGCAGGAGGCGCCAGGCTCTTTCCCCCTCCTAGGTTCGCTGTCCACTCGCCCTCGGTCGAACAGGTCGAGGACGATGTCCCCCCATCCCCCACGGAAGTCCGAGAACGATTCGATGACCATCGCCGCCCCCTCCTCCAGCGGGATCCATTCGCCTCCGTCGAAGGGCATGGGCGCCAGGACGTCGCAGTCCCGCATCTCCCCCAACCCGAGCAGGTCGGCCTTGAGCCCATAGTATCTTTGGCTCAATCTCATGTTTCTCTTCACGCTCCGCATCATGACCCTGAGGACGGATTCCTCAATATCGCTCTCGTCCAATGCCGGTCCCAGGAGCGAGGAGGAGGCCGGGCGCCCACGCAAGGAGAGGTGGCTGGCACATACCGCCAGTAAGGCCCTGGTCCAGAAGGGCTCGCCATCCCCCATCGCTTTACCAAGCTCTCGATACGCACGGCATCGACGGTCGGGATCGGGATCGCCAAGATGCCCCTCCAGCTCGGACATCGACAGACCGTCCTGCGAACCAGGCCATGGGAAGCGTAAGCGGGCCAGCCTGCCTCCATAGAGGTCCAGCCATCCTCCCTCCTCCCCGCATGACCGCTGGGTCGGGGTTGCATCCGGGCCATCGTGCACCCCCCTCTTGGCTATCCGCTCCAGATAGTGTGAGTAGCCCTCCAAGGCAGGAGAATCGGCGACAAGCCGTCCATCAGCCAGCCTCCGGGCCAATCGAGCCTCGATGACGGACTGCACCTGCTGCATTCGGTCCTTGGCCACCTTCCCCAGATGGTAGAGGTTGGTGGCTGCTGGGTCCTCCCCGTCCAAAGAGCGGCGCAGCTTGCATAGCAGCAAGGGCGTATCATATCCCAGCATGACCTCCTCCCACATCCGCAGCATCCGCCCAACGCCCGCATCATCGAGCGCCGACAAGCCGTGGAGATTATTGGTCTGGAAGGTATGCAGCCCTTCACCCGCGCGCGTCAGTGAGCGGGCCACCGCGGCAGGGTTGGGGTCGGTCATCAGCTCCTCCAGCCTCCAGGTACTCCGCAACATGCTCACCTCGATACGATGCCCTCCCCCACCATTATCAGCGCGAATATATGTGCCACTGCATCTATGTTGTCACCCCGGCCACTTCATGGAGATGCGAATGCTTCCGGACATGGAATCGTTTCTGGAAAGCTTATAATACG
>JALOTM010000008.1 GCA_025457905.1 Methanomassiliicoccales archaeon | reverse complement strand
CTCGGCGGCCTCGCGCGAGTCCTCGGCCAGGTTCTTGACCTCCTCGGCCACGACCGCGAAGCCCCTGCCCTGCTCGCCCGCCCTCGCCGCCTCGATGGCGGCGTTCAGGGCAAGCATGTTGGTCTGGTCGGAGATGTTGGTGATGACGTCCACGATCTCCCCTATCTCCTCGGACCTCTTGCCCAGGCCCTCGATGACCGAGGCCGACTCCTGGACCACTTTCTCCACCTCGCGCATCTTCTTCACGGTGGTCTCCACCGTGGCCTTGCCCTTGCGGGCGCTCTCGGAGGAGCGCTTGGCGCTCTCTGTGGCGGAGCTGGCATTGCTGACCACCTTCTCCGTGGCCGTGGAGATCTCGGCCATGACCTTGGCGGTCTCGTCCACGGCCGCGGCCTGGTTCTGGGCCCCCTTGGATATCTGCTGGATGGCGCTGGAGACCTGCTCGGTGGAGGCGTTCATCTCCTCCGCCGAGGAGGCCAGGTCTTGCGAGGTGCCCTGCACCATGTCCACGGAGCGGTTGACCTCGGTGAGCAGCTCGGTGAGCGACTCTCCTATCATGTCCAGCGACCTGGCGAAGCGCAGCAGGTCGCCCTTGGTCTCCACGGAGACCCTGGCGGTCATGTCTCCCTCGGCATAGGACTGGGCCACTCGCATGGCCTCCTCGATGGGCTTGATGACCGCATCCAGGGTCTCGTTCACTCCCTGCACGATGGAACGGTACTCGCCCTCGTGCTTGGAGGCGTCCGCCCGGGTCGAGAGCTCCCCGTCCTTGGCGGCGTCGGTGAGCAGGCGCGCGTCCACCGTCAGCTTGGCTACCGCCTCCATCACCTGGGAGAGGGAGGCGTTGATCTTGAGGAAGTTCTCACGTGTCTCCTTGGTGTATTCGTCCGCCTCCTCCACCTTGACATCCAGGTCCAGATTGCCCTTGGCCAGCTGCCCGAGGTTGTGGGCCACGCGCTGCTGCGCGGTGACGTCCTGTAGGACCTCGATGTGGCCGATGGGCTCGCCCTTGGCGTTCCTGATGAAGGCCACGTCGATCTGGGTGTGCTTGCCGCCGCGGTTGGTGTAGGTGCGCGGGTTGCCGTTCTCCTTCATCTTCACTATACCGCAATCCTTAGTGCCGCAGATCGGCCCCTTCCACTCCGAGCAGTGCTTGCCCAGCATGTCCGCTCGGGACCGCTTCAGGACCTTCTCCGAGGGGGCATTGATGAAGGTGGTGTTCATGCCTAGGTCGGTGACGCTGATGGGGAAAGGTACGGCGTCCAATATCTGCTCGTACCAGTAGATCCTGTCCACCACCACGTCCATGGTCTGGTTCAGCGCATGGACGATGGCCTGGTAGTTGCCTGCGAACTTGGCCTGGTCGGCGCGGACGGAGAAGTTGCCCTTCTTGCTCTCCTCGGTCAGCCTCTTGACCTCGCCGGTTATCTCCAGCTCCTTGGAGATGTCCACGATGTGCTCCACAAAGCCCACCGCCTCGCCCTTGGCGTCCCTCAGCACGGCACCCGTGGCCCTGACCGGCACGTTGCCGCAGGGGAGCTTCGCGACGGTGTCCCCGGTGAACTCCTTGCCCTCCCTCATGCATCTCTTGGCCAGGCACTTCTCGGTGTCGCAGGCTGGAGTGCGGATGAGCTCGGCGCACCTCTTGCCGAGGACGTCCTCCTTCCTGCTGCCCAACAGCTTGAGGCAGCTGGCGTTCATGTAGCTCACTCGGAGCTCCTTGTCCACGACCATCACCGGTGTCGGGACGGCTTCCAGTGCTGTGCAGATGTCCTCGCTCGTGGCCGTCTTGCTGTCCATGCTCATTACCTCGGGATCGTAAGTCTTGCGGTCAGGCTCGTTCGCCGCAGCCGCCTTAACCGGGTTAAGAAGTCCCCGATAGAGGTAATAAAAACGGGAGGCTCAGTTATCATGACTGATATCGAATTCCTGCTAGCCAGCATGCAAAGATGTTATCCTCTTGGATAATCAGGGCGGGAGCGTTTCCGCAGACGGGGAGCAGATAAAAATGAAGGAATGGTAAAGGGTTTATAGGTCCAAGGCCGGGCTCACTTCTTGCCCTTCTTCTCCTCGGAGGACTGCTTCTTGGGCTCTTCCTTGGTCTTCTCCTTCTCCTTCTTGCCGCCCAACTTGGGCAGGCGCTTGCGGTAGAAGTAGAGCAGGATGACCACGACGATCACCGCGAAGATGCCACCATAGAGGGCGATGGCCTTCCAGGCCGCCTCGTTGACCGTGATCGCCGCCGTGTAGGTGTTGTCGGTGGTGACGATCTCGTTGTCCACGACCGCGGTGGCCACGATGGTGAAGTTGCCCTTGGAGGACGGGGTCCAGCCGAAGGAGATCTCACCATACTTGGCGGGCATGAGGGTGCTGTTGGTAGCTCCGTTCACCTTCATGTCCGAGGACTCGCCTATCTTGCTCTTGGAGCCGCTGGAGGAGAGGATGTAGAACTCCACCTTGGGCGCCAATGCGTTGGCGTTGCCCACGTTGGTAAGGTTCACCTTGATGGTCCCGGCCGAGCCCTCGGTCATGGGGTTCGGGCTGAACACCATGGACACGATCCTCAGGTCAGGCCTCGGCGAGGAGGTGATGACCAGGGACTTGGTGAGGTTGGCCTTGTTGCCCGCCACGTCGGTGACCTCCAGCTTGACGGTGAAGGTCTTGATGGCGGCGTAGGCGTGCGTCGTCCAGGGGCCAGCGGCAGTGTTCGAGTCGCCGAAGGTCCAGGCGAAGGTCAGCTTGTCGAAGGAGTCGTTGGCGTCGTAGGTGGCGTTGCCGCTGAACACCAGGGTCTGGTTCTCCTGGGCCGTGGTCACGCTCTTCCCGTTCAGCTCGATGGTGAACGAGACGACCGGCGCCACGGTGTCCTTGACGTAGACCACGATGCTCTTCGTGGTGACCCTTCCCGCCACGTCGGTGGTGTTCAACATCATGGTGAACGTGCCGGCGCGGGCATAGGTCTTGGTGACGTTCTGGTTCTCTCCGATGCCCACGGTGGTCTTGTTTCCGTCGCCCCAGATGTACTCCCACTTCTTGATGATGCCCACGTCGCTCGCCGATGTGGAGGCGATGTGGTCGTAGGAGGTGGCTCCGTTGAATACCAAGGCCTCGTTCTGCTTCACGACCAGGTTGGGGGTCTGCAGCCCGATGGTGTGGTCCTTGACGGTGAAGTCGGGCGTGGGGTTGATGCCGTCGCTCTTGATGTAGAAGCTCTTGACGGCGGTCAGGCCGGCCACGTCGGTCACGGTCAGGGTCACGGTCAGGTTGAAGTAGGCCGCACCATAGGTTTGGGTGGTCCAGTATGAGGAGATTGGGCCCTGGGTGGCTCCGTTGCCGAAGTTCCAGGTGAACTTGAGCGGGTTCCCGTTGGGGTCCGCCGAGCCGTTGGCGGTGAACACGATGGCCTTCTGCGAGTTGACTATGTAGTACAGCACGCTCGTTCCCGAGGTGACGGCGTAGGCCCAGTCGGAGGGTACGCCCACTCCCGCGGTGGCGGTCGGGGCCACGGACCTCTGGACGGTCATGGTCACGACCTCGACCGTTCCAGTGGAGCGCACAGCGGGATCGATGGTGACCGTCAGGAAGCCAGTGACCACGGCGTTTCCGGTGGAGGTGGTGTTGGCTGTCATCTCGTTGCCCTTGGGCCAGGTCAGGTAGACGATGTTGTTGAGCGAGTTGGTGTCGTACTTGGCATAGCCCAGGACGCTGTAGGTCGAGCCACCGTTGGTGATGGTCGACTGCGAGCGGTAGGCGCTCACGAAGGCGCCATTGTACTGGGCGGTCGAGGTCACCGCAGCTCCGGAGAGGCCGGTGAAGGCCGCTGAGGTGAAGTCGGTGAGGACCGTGTACTTGGTGGAGTTGACCCTGACCATGTAGTCAGAGGTCACGTTCACCGGGCCGAAGGACCGGACCCTGTTCACGAAGGCGTTGTACTCGGTAGCGCTGACGACCCCGTTGCCATCGCCGAAGGCGAAGTCGATCTGCATGCGCAGGTTCGGCAGGTTGCTGTAGGCGATGTTGGCCCAGGAGGCGTCGAAGTCCATGGTGATGTTGCGGTACAGGTTGAAGTTGTTCCAGTCGTTGGAGGCGAATACCATCCCGTTGGAGTCCACCTGGGCGCCCTGGGCGACCAGGTTGACGGTCACGGACTGCGAGGCGACCAGAGTAATCGACTGCATGCTGGCCTGAGCGTCAACCGCGTCCACCATGAGGTAGAAGGGGTTGGCGTCGGCGAAGGCGTCGACCACGAAATAGTTGGAGGTGACACGGGCGGTTATGATCCTCTTCTCCACCGGCAGGGCCGGGTTCGAGGAGACCAGGATGGCGGTCATGCCCGAGGGCGGGACACCATCCTTGTACACGTACCCGGTGATGGTCACGGCGGCGTTCAGGGCGATGTTGACGTTCGCGCTGCCGCCACTGGTGACAGTGACGTCGCGCACGTCCGTCTCATAGCCATTGACGCTGGTGACCAGGCGGTAGGTGCTGGTGTGCACGGTCTGCGAGGTCGAGCCGCTGAAGCTGTAGACCTTCTCCATCCTGGTGGGGGAGTTCAGGTCGATGGTCTTCAGGGTAACCCCGCTGGCCGGGCTGCCACCGGTGGTGACGGAGACCGTGAGGGTCCCCGTGGTGGTGGGCAACTTGGCGATCTGGACCAAGCCCAGCTGCACAGCGTTAATGCCATCGTACTTGACGACCGTCGCGTACTCGAGGTCATAGTACCCGCTCTTGGAGATCCTCAGGATGTAGTAGCCAGGGAGCGGGGAGAATGTCGCCAGGCCGCCGGCGTCACTGGTAGCGGAATACATCTTGGAAGTGTGAGTCTCCGTGAGCGTGGCGGTAGCACCTGCGACCGGGGCGTTCGTGCTATCGACTACGTTCAACGAGATTGGGGCGCTGCTGGCAGCTTCGACCGTCGCGGCCGGGAAGATCATCAATCCCGACAGCAGCAGGACTGCGACCAGCATGCCCGTTGCCAATTGCTTAGCTTTCATATATTGCATTAATACCCTCCCTCGTCGCTGCTAAATGCTAGAGGTCCCCAGATATAGGATTGGAAATGCCGAATCACTTTGACCTTAATAAAGATTGTTGTAGCCCAGGAACATGCTGGCTAGGTCTTTTATACGGTTGCTTGAGCGTCAGTCGTGAGACCCTCTAGGGCCTCCCAAGTAGCAAGTCAAGTTACGATTTCCTCCAACCTCTCCTCATCCACGGCCCTGCGGATCTCCATGGCTAGCCTCCGCCCTGTGCTCGTGGGCCGCCGCCAAAGGGCGTTGCCATAGGCATGCCCTACGCTCATATGCACGTTGGTTCCCCCTCCGATCCTGGGCGCCACGTCGTAGATGTAGAAGTTGAGGTCCTTGTCGACGCAGGTCTGCAGGCAGAAGGGCCCGATTATGCCCGGGGCGTAGTGCTCCTGCGACGCCCTCACATACCTCTCAGCGAGCTCGAAGGCATTCTCGAGCAAGCTCTCCCTTAGCGTGGCCGAGTTGTGCCCGCACACCGTGTACTCAGGCACCCTCTGCTTGTCAATCAGGGCCAACTGTTGCTCGGCCGGAAGCCTCACATGACCGTCCAGGGAGGTCTCGAATCTCCAATCTATGCCTATTAGCTCTATCCTGGAGGCCCTCTCCTCCAGCGGCGAATAGAAGAAGTCCAGGTTGAAGACCGGACCGATGACGTACTCCTCCATCCGCGCCTCGGCCAGGCATCCCTCGTCTATCACGCCGTCAGCGACCAGTTTGTCCGACTTGCGCCGGTACTCCTCGAAGCTGGAAGCGGTGAAGAACCCTCTCTCCAGCTTCTTCACCTTGTGGTGGAGCTTGACGATGGTGAGCCGGTCGATGTCCTCTGGGCGGCGCACCTTCCTTGGGAAGGGCAGCCCCGCCTGCTCCAGGAGCCAATAATAGTCCCGGGGGCCGCCACGGTCCTCGCTGCGCAGCATGTTCCTCGATCCCACCAGTGGGACCGCGAATTCGTTCTCCACGGCATCCATGCCGCAGTACGAGGTGAAGGAGCGGTTGGGCACGAAAAGGGCGTTCCTGGAGACTAGCCTGGCCTGGACCTCTGGCGAGGTGGCCTCCTTGAACTTCTTAAGTAAGATGACCTCGTCCACGACCCCCCTCCTGGGCCTTCCGCTCTGGTCGCGGTAGGCCCGGAAGTAATGGGAGTAGGTCCTGTCGCGGCCCTCCTGGCAGACGGCCAAGGTTCGAAAGCCCTCGTCCACCGCGCCATCGCATACGTCCAATGCGGAGTGCGATGCCAGCACTCCTACCATCACGTCCTTCGACCTGTATTTGGAAAGGTTAGCGAGGACCTTGTCCCTGGATATCATGGCCACCCTCTGCGCCAAGGAAGAGCGAGGAACGCTTAAATCTTGTCGCAGGCACCTAGACCCCCCCGAGCATTATCACGCAGGCTATGAAGAACACCGCCCCGACGAGGTCGATGGCCGAGGACGTGATGGGGATGGAGTGGTCGTCGGGGTCGAGGTTGAAGCGGAAGGTGTAGATGGCGACGTAGTAGGAAAGCAGGTTGAGGACCGTAACGGTGAGCAGGCCAGCCACCAGCGAGATGCCCACCATGGAGAGCAGGCTGGGAGAGCCCAGGCTCAAGAGGACGGCCACGATGTAGGCCATAACCCCGACCAGGGTGAAGACCCAGAGCGCGAAGATGTAGATGATGGCGAAGTTCTCCAGCGCCACCTTTCCCGGCAGCCTCCTCGGTTCTAACAAGCCCATGTGCAGGAGCGAGGCCAAACGGGAGGTCAGTATCCCGCCCAGGGCGTTGGCGTCCTCGAGGAAGGGAGGAATCATGACCAGCAGGGCCGCCGATGCCACCAGGGTCTCGAGCTCATGCTCTATGGTGAGGCCCGCACCGATGTCCAGCAAAGCGCATAGGACGAGGACGGGGGCTGTGACGATCACCACACGCTTTATCTCGTTCTCGGGCATCCGCACCACCCTCCAGACAAGGTAGAGGGTGAGCAGGAGCAGCGCCAGGGCGAAGGCGTCGATGAGCAGCATGGGTATGAGATCGTCGCGCACCAGGATGGCGGCCAGGAAGAGCATGGGCAGGGTCACCACGTCCCCGGCGGCGGTTATGATGGGGGCGGAGAAGTTATCTATGTCCCACCCCCGCTTGAATCCCACCGTGGCCACGAGGATGTTTATAAGCACCAGGACCACACCGGCCAGGAACCCCCCCACCACGGAGATGAACACGAACACCTGTACGCCCTCGGTCTCCACACCCAGCAGGGAGGCGATCCCCGAGGCCATGACGCCCATCAGGAAGGACATGATGATCGTGAGCAGGAGGGAGGCCTCGAAGTTCTGCCGGAGGAGGCTGCCCTTCCTCATGGAGAGCTCGAAGGTACCGATGTTCATTGCCGTGCCCAGACGGCTGCCCAACGCACCGAAGATGTTGCCCCTCATGCCGATGGCCGCGGGTATCAGGATCATGAGGCCGGCTATCTGGCTAAGGGTCTGGTTCATCGAGCCCAGGGTGGCCCCGGCGAGCAGGTCCCCGAGCGAGGAGATCATCAGGGCGGCGAAACCGAGGGTGAACACCTTCCGATTGCGAAGGAAGAAATGGCGGACTGGTTCTATCCCGGCCATGGCCCTCGCTTGGGGGTAGAGACTGTCATTATATATGATGAGCGTATGCGCGCACGTCCTGGCCCCCCAGGAAGCGCGCGAGGCAACAAGCGATATATATCCAGAGCAGGATAATGTGATTGGACCGCCAGGCCTCTCCATGGACTGACGGGGCCGAGCGCAGGGCCGCTCGGCAGTGCAATTGCGCATTGGGCGCCTCGGGGCGCCTCGGGTGGACGAAAGATGGTCGAGACCTCGCTGGGCGTCGATGACAGCAAGGAGAAGGTCCCGCGCACCGTGCGGGAGATCCTGACGGAGATGAAGGACACCTCCGAGGTCATCGTGGACCTGGCCTATGCCTCGCTGGTCTTCGACAGCGAGGACATGGCGGAGGAGGTGCACCACCTCGAGAGGCGCATGGACACTCTCCTCTACCATATCCGCATCAAGGCCATGCTCTCCGCCCGCACCCGAAGGGACGCGGAGCAGCTGGCAGGGCTCTTGCAGGTGGCCTCCTCGGCCGAGGCCATATCCAATGCTGCCAAGGACATCGTCCTGCTGCTCAAGTACGATAGCGACAAGCGCCCCTTCCTCCCTATTGTGCTCAAGGAGGCCGAGGAGAAGATCAAATCCCTCTCCCTGGCCGACAAGTCCGACATGGTCAACCGCTCCATAGGGGAGATGGGGGTCGAGTCAGAGACGGGCATGCGCGTAATCGCCCTGAAGAGGGGCAAGCGTTGGCTCTACGACCCTGATGAGACAACCAAGCTCAAGGCCGGGGACATGCTCATCGTGCGCGGCACGGACAACGGCTTCGAGGTGCTCCGCTCCTTCGCCTCGGGCGAGCGGCGCTGGCCTCAGTATCCGCAGCCGGAGGGTGCCTGAATGGACGACCTGGAGATGATGCTGCTGGAGGTCAAGGACACCTCCGAGCTGATGGTCGACCTGGCCTATTCCTCGCTCCTCTACGACAACAAGGACATCGCCGGCGAGGTCTTCGCCATGAAGGAGTACGTGGACGAGCTCACGGCCACGGTGCAGCAGGAGGCCATCAAGAAGGCCTTGGCCGACGGGGACGTGTCCAAGTCGTTCGTCACCATACGCCTGGTCGAGTCGCTGGAGAACATATGCTCCGCGGCCAAGGGAATCGCTGACGTCGTCATGAAGGACGTCCCCCTGCACCCTGTGATCAAGATCAGCATCCGCGAGTCCGATGTCATCATCACCACCGGGCAGGTGGCGGAGGGAAGCGACCTGGCCGACAGGACCCTGGGTGAGACCAGGCTGGCCAGCAATTCCGGTATGTGGGTGGTGGCCATCAAGAGGGACCGGAAGTACATCTACGGCCCGGACGAGAGGACCACGGTCCTCGCGGGGGACACCCTCATAGCGCGCGGCCCGAGCGACGGTGAGGAGTACTTCCGGGACCTGATGTCCGGGAAGGCTAAGCTCGCCTGAGCCATTTTAGAAGGGGAATGGTAGCCCCGGGCAGATTCGAACTGCCGTCGCAGGATCCAGAGTCCCGCATGATTGACCGCTACACTACGGGGCTGCGCTTCCCCCCTACAAAATTACCCATAATTAACCTTTGCCCATGGCCCGCCCGACATGGGAGCGAGGGTCAGCCCTTGATGGCCTTGAGGACCCTCTGGTAAACCGTCCCGATGTCCCCCTCCCCGTCCACCTTGCGCAGGATGCCCTTTTTTGAATAGTACTTGGTCAGCGGCAGTGTCTGCTCCTTGTAGACCTTGAGCCTCTCGCGCACCGTCCTCTCGGTGTCGTCGGACCTCTGGAACAGCTCCCCGCCGCACTTGTCGCATATGCTCTCGACCTTCGGAGGGTTGAACTCCAGGTGGTAGACGGCGTTGCAGGACCTGCAGGTGCGCCGCAGGGTCAGGCGCCTCACCAGGTTGTCCTCGTTGACCTCGATGTCCACGGCCAGGTCCACCTTGGCGAACCTGTCCAGCAACTCCGCCTGCTCCAGGCTGCGCGGGAACCCGTCCAGGATAACGCCGCCTTCAACACATTTAATCTTCTCCTTGACCAGGTCAACGACCAGCTCGTTGGGGACCAGCCTTCCTGCGTCCATGTAGCCCTTGGCCTTCACGCCCAAGGGCGTGTTGTTGCGCACGGCCTCGCGCAGCAGGTCGCCGGTGGAGATCTTGGTGAGCTTGAGCTCGGCGCACAGCCTCTCCGTCTGGGTCCCCTTCCCAGAGCCAGGAGGTCCGAGGAGGACGATCTTCTTGTCCATGGTCCCAGGTATAGGCTCCGGCTTCTTATGCTTTATCGGCTCAGGGGCCCGATGCCAGGGCGTCCGGTATGGTTTCGCCGAAAATTGAAGTGGAGAGGGGGCGAAAGCTCCGACCGCCGCGGCTCACCGAGATGCTCGGCATGCCCGTTCGGTGACCTTGTACTCTCCCTATGACACCTTCCTGGCTCATCTGATTCTGCTCCGATCCCTGAACCTGCAGAGCAGCGCGAATGGTGGGCCGGCTTCCGCTTCCTGTGCCCCAAGTGTGGGGAGAGGGAGCTAAGGTTCGGTCCATGGGGCTCTGGGACTAGCCGCGAGCCTTTTTACCTTTCATGGGGATTGCCCTATGATGCTAAAGGGAGAGCGGGTGGGCCTCAGGCCCCTGGAGACGGAGGACGCCATCCTCCTCTTCAAGTGGTTCAACGACCAGCGGGTGCTGGAGGACCTGGGAGCGGAGCACATCTACTTCTGCGTCTCCCTGGAGGAGGAGAAGGCCTTCGTGGAGAAGATGCTCCTCGACAGGCACTCCAGGTTCTTCATCGTCACCAGGCTGGAAGGCGGCAAGCCCCTGGGCCTGATCGGTCTGGCCAACATGGACCCTCGGAACGCAGGCTGCGAGCTGCGCCTCGTCCTTGGGGAGGTGGAGGAATGGGGCAAGGGATATGGGGAGGAGGCGGTGCGCATCCTGCTCCGCCATGCCTTCGACTCACTGAACATGCATCGGGTCTGGCTAAGGGTGGCAGATTACAACGAGCGAGCGCTGCGCCTCTATCGCAGGTGCGGCTTCAGGGACGACGGCGCCCTTCGCGACGACCATTTCCACAAGGGGGGATGGTGCAGCGCCAGGATCATGAGCCTTTTGGAAAGCGAATGGAGGTCGGCGTAGATGCTCGCCGGCCGCAAGGTAAGGCTGCGGGCGCCACAGCGCACTGACATACCTATCTTCGTGAAGTGGTTCAACGATCCTGAGGTTACCGAGTTCCTCCTGCGCGGCCCACCGATGGGCATGGAGGAGGAGGAGCGCTGGTACGAATCGCTCAGGGCGGATGAGGGGAGGGTCTTCTGCATCGAGACCCTGGAGGGGAAGCTGATCGGCAACGTCGGCATCATCCACATCGACTGGACCAACCGCAAGGCGGACATAGGGATCGTCATCGGCGAGAAGGAGTACTGGTCGCAAGGCTACGGAGGCGAGGCCATCACCCTGCTGCTGGGATACATGTTCGAGGAGATGAACATGGAGCGGGTCTGGCTCTATTGCGACGACAAGAACAA
>JALOTM010000181.1 GCA_025457905.1 Methanomassiliicoccales archaeon | reverse complement strand
CGTCGCAGGCCAGCACTCTCCCCTGGTCGATGATGGCCACCCGGTCGCACAGCTCCTCCGCCTCCATCATGTAGTGCGTGGTCAGCAGGACGGTCTTGCCCTTCTGGCCCTTCACCCAGTCGCGGATGTAGGAGCGGATGGTGAAGCTGGCGTTGACGTCCAGGCCCAGGGTGGGCTCGTCCAGGAAGATGAGGTCGGGATCGGTGACGAAGCCCCGGATGACGTTCATCTTCTGCCTCTGCCCGGTGGAGATGGTGCGCACCTTGGCATTGGCCTTGTCCGCCATCCCGAAGAGCTCGAGCATGTCGGTGATGGTCTTCTTGGCCTTCTTCCCCTCGATGCCATAGAACTGGGAGAACATCCAAAGGTTCTCCTTCACGGTGAGCAGGCCGTAGCCGGAGGTCTCCCCGCCCGACACCATGTTGATGCGCGGCCTGATGGCCTGGAACTCGCGTTCCACGTCATGCCCCAGCACCTTCACCGTCCCAGAGGTGGGAAGGAGCAGCGTGCACAGGATCTTGATGAGAGTGGTCTTGCCGGCGCCATTGGGGCCCAGGAGGCCGAAGAGCTCCCCCTCCTCCACCGACAGGCTCACGTCGTCTAAGGCGGTGAGGGGCTTCTTTCCTTTGTTGCCACCGAATACGCGGGTGAGGGCGTGGACCTCGATAGCTGGCGCCATTGGCGGACGCTAATGGAAAAGTCTGGACAAAAGGATATCGGCCTAGGCCACCTTGTTGTTCTGGTGGTAGCGCGTGGCGTAGCCGGCGATGCGGTTGCGCATGGTCACGGACTGCACGTTGGTGAGCTTGTCCACCAGCAGCTTGTTGGCCTCGAAGTCGTCGGTGAAGAGCTTGGGGTACTTGTCGACGAGCTCGATGGCGACCCTCTTGATGTACGTTGGCCTGATCCGTCCCATGTTCACACCGGGTAATTCCGGGTTAAGGTCTATACCTATTTAAGATTTTTCAGCTCCTGCCGGCGGCTCTTCCCGCAGCTCATCTTGCCCTCTGGACATGGCCCCCGCACGCATCCGGGGCCGGCCTCGGAGAAGAGGCTCGGGGACACCTGCTTGACCTGGCGCAGCATCTCGTCCGCCACCTGCCTGATCTCGTGCTGAGCGCGGTTGCAGCACCTGAGCGAGAAGAAGTGCCAGAGCTCCCTGGCGTTCATGGTGACGGTGATGTTGGTGGTGCAGGCGTTGGGCAGGACGTAGCGCGCGTCCTCGGCGGGGACCTTCTCCGAGAGCCTGCGGTAGCAGTCCCAGGCCCTCTGCATCAGCGCCTCGAACTCCTCCTTGAGCTCGGGGTCCTGGGCGATGCTCGGCGGCGTCACATAGGTCGGGTCCTTCAGGGAAACGTACCTCTGCGACTGCTGGCTGAAGCTGGCGATGCGGTGCCGCACCAGCTGATGGGTCAGGGCACGGGAGACGCCCTCCACGGAGAAGGTGTAGTAGGCATGCTCTATGACGGAATGGTGGCCCATGCCGGTTATCTCTGAGATGGCCTTGCCCGCCTTCTGCTCGTCGATCTCCTCCAGGAGGCGGCTGGCGCCCTTCTTGGAGTAGCAGGAGCGGGCGGCGGCCGCGCACAGCCTCTCCGCGTCCTTGGTGTAGGAAAGGAGGGTGACCTTCATGTCCTCATGGGGAGAGCGGCGCGCCATGATTAATAACCTGCCGCGCTCAGCCGTAGTTGTACTGGAAGGAGATCTCCTTGTTGCCCTCGCCCACCTTCAGGCTGCCGCGAGGGTAGTCCTTGGCCAGGAGCTGCTTCAGACGGATGGCCAGCACCTCCCTGGGCGCCAACAGGGCACGCAGGCCCTCCACGTGGCCGTCCCCCACCACCGCCACCACGTTGATGTACCTGGCCTCGGCCTCGGCGATGCGGCCGGCCATGAGCTGGTTGCGCTCGTCGATCAGCACCCTCTTCATGGTGGGATACTCCTTCCCGAACTCCTCCAGGTAGGCGTTCTCCTGCTCCGTGAACCTCTGCAGCTCCCTCTCCACCTTCTTCTTGCTGGTGAAGATGCCCGCTAGCGCGGAGAGGCTGAGCATGACCCTCTCCTTGAAGGGCATCTCCTGCCACAGCTTGGTGAAGAGCTGGGAGGCGTCGGCGTCGATGAGGAGGGCGGCGATGCCGGCCTCGCGGGCGGCGTCGATGGCCGCCAGCATCTCCGACCCCAGCTCCCCGCCGAAGTCCTTGGCCATGCGCTTCTGGAAATGGGAGAGCAGCCGGTAGGTCGGGGGCATGCCCCCGCGCGACTGCGGGTTCCTGAGGGCGTGGTAGCGGCTGGGGTCCAGCTCCACGCACACCGCCCCGGGCATCTCGCTGAGGATGATGTCGCGGACCTGCTCCCGTATGTCGAAGACATGGCCCACGCCGACGATGGTGATCATCGCGCCCTCCACCACGCCCTTGGCTCATAATCCTTTGGCCGTACATCTAGGGAAGGCCTGTAAGGCCCACACTATGTCCTGCGAAGCGTTTTTTTAGCAGGAGCGGTTTGGACGTCCGTTGACCAAGGGACGCAGATACGACCTGGTGGCCTTCGACATGGATGGGGTCCTGGTGGATTATCGCAGCTGCTGGACCTGGGTCCATCACCATTTCAAGGTGGACAACGAGAAGGCCCTGGACCTCTTCATCCGCGGGGAGATCGACGACATGGAGTTCATGCGCCGGGACATCGCCCTCTGGAAGGAGAGGAACCCGTGCCTGTGCCGAAGGGACCTCGACTCCATCCTCGAGCCCCTGCCCATCACGGAAGGCATCGCCGAGACCGTCTCCAGGCTAAGGGACAGGGGCATGCGCACGGTCATCGTGTCCGGGGGGATCGACATCGTGGCCGAGAGGATCGCCCGCCATTATGGATTCGATGACTACCTGGCTAATGGTGTGGCCTGCGACGACCAGGGCTTGGTGACGGGGGAGGGCGTGCTACGTGTGGAGCTGAAGAACAAGCGCGCCGCCCTGGAGTCGTTCCTGGGCAAGTATGGCGTTCCGCGCGAGCGGGCGGTCAGCATCGGCGACAGCTTCATCGATGTGTCCATGTTCGAGGCGTCGGGCATGAGCATCGCCTACAACCCCTCGGACGAGGTGGCCAGGGAGAGGGCTACGCACGTGGTCGAAAGCTCCAGCCTGACCGCCATCCTGCCCCTCCTCATCGATGGGGCGGATTGATCAAGGCCGGTTCCCATGCTCGCCGATGAGGGGCACGAAGGCGCAGCCCCCCAGGTTCCTGGTCGAGAACCTGCCCCTATGCCTGGTGACGAGCACCAGCTCC
>JALOTM010000007.1 GCA_025457905.1 Methanomassiliicoccales archaeon | reverse complement strand
CCTGTTCGTGCTGGGCATCGTCTCCGGGATCTTCGTCCAGTTCGACCCCAACTGGATGTTCCTGGACCCGGGCAACGTCCTGGGGCAGTCCTTCAACGTACTGTTCGGCGTGGACCTGCCCTCGGAGGTGGACGGATGGCTGCTAGGCCTCGCTGCCCTCGCCTACACCGTCCCGCCGCTGGCCATCGCCTATTGGCGGGTGCGCAGAAGGGGGGTGGGCAATTGACCATGGCCATCGTCTCCGCCAAGGGCGTCTCCAAGTGGTACGGGAACGTCATCGGGCTGAACAACTTCAACATGGAGGTGCGCAGCGGGATCACCGGCATCGTCGGCCCCAACGGGGCGGGCAAGAGCACCTTCTTCAAGCTGCTGGTGGGCACCATCAGGGCCAACATGGGGGAGATGCTGGTGATGGGCAAGTCCCCCTGGAAGAACCCGTCCCAGCTGAGAGGGATAGGCTTCTGCCCTGACTACGAGTACCTCCCCGCCGACCTGACCGGCGTGGAGTTCCTGAACCTGGCGGGCGGCCTTCACGGCCTGAGCGGCCAGAGGCTGGCCAGCCGCACGGCCGAGGTCCTCCGGATGGTGGAGATGACCGATGCCCGCGACCGCCGCATGGGCGGGTACAGCAAGGGCATGAAGCAGCGCATGAAGATCGCCGGGGCCATCCTGCACGACCCCAAGCTCCTGCTCCTGGACGAGCCCCTGAGCGGTACCGATCCGGTGGTGCGCAAGGAGCTGATCGACATGATCAAGGCCCTGAACAAGGACCATGGGCATGACATAATCGTCTCCTCCCACGTCCTCTTCGAGGTGGAGCGAATGACCCACGAGGTCGCCCTTCTCTACAAGGGCAGGGCGGTGGCCACTGGGGACATCTCGGAGATAAGGGGGCTGATGAGCAACCACCCGCACCACATCGTCATCGAGGGCCAGGGCCTGGTGGGCCTGGCCAAGTCCTTGCTGGACCGTCCCTTCACGGTCAGCGTCCATCTTTGGCCGGACAGGAGCGGGCTGACGGCGGAGGTGTCCCGTCCGGACGAGCTCTTCGACTCCATGCCCTCCCTCATCTCCGAGACGGGCTGCCAGGTGGATAGCATGCGCAGCCTGGACGATGACCTGGAGTCCCTCTTCAAATACTTGGCGGGGTGGTAGCACGGACCTAAGTTTCCACCTCACTGGCCTGAGCGCGATGGTAAGGTATTCCTCCCGCAAGCTGCTCCTCAACCGCCGCTGGATCCTCGTGGTCCTGGTGGCAGCGCTGGTCGGGGCGGTCATGCTCTACACGGCGAACGAGGGCGAGGGGACCCTGGACCAGGGAAGCACCCTGCTGAACACCTTGGTGCTCTCCTTCATGCTTCCCATATTGAGCCTCATATACGGGGCCTCCATGATCCGCAACGAGATTGACGACCGGAGCATCACCCAGGTAGTGACATCCCCGTTGGATCGGCGTGCCTCCTACCTGGGATACTACCTCTCGCTGGGCATGGTGCTGGCCATCATGCTCTTCCTCATCGGCTTGGTGGGCTGGGCCTGCTTCTTCCTTCCCGCCGGCGTGAACTCCGAGGCCCTGGAGATGCTGCTCTCCTACTCGTTTCTCCTGGTCCTCGGCAGCTTCGTCTACTCCTCCCTGTTCCTGGCCATGGGCGTGGTGCTCAAGCAGCCCATCTACCTTGGCCTCCTCTACGCCTTCGTTTGGGAGGGGTTCGTGGGGCAGCTCCCCGGCGCCATCGGCAAGATGACCATCATCTACTACCTGAAGGTGATCGGGGCGGAGCTCATCCCCTACGGCAACATCACCGACTTCTCCAACGGCGTCGGTGTGGCGGCCGTGGTGCTCCTTGGCCTAACGGCTGTCCTGCTATTTGCAGGGGCGTGGGCCTTCCGGGAGAAGGAGCTTCCCTAGAACGGGGTCCCACGCTATCATCCGTCCATGCCTGGCTCTAAATCATTAAATATCATGAAACGTAAAGGATGGAATCGGGTGCGGTTTGGCCTCGGAGCTTGAGATACTCATAGATATCACCATGATGCTGGTCGTGGCCAGCATCTGTACCTTGGTCTTGAGCAAGCTCAAGATGCCCACCATCATCGGCTACCTCTTGGCCGGCTTCCTCCTGGGGCCCAACATCTTCCCTGAGTATGTGATAGACGAGGCCATCATCGACATCTTCTCGCTCATGGGCATCGTGCTGCTCATGTTCTTCATCGGGATCGAGCTCAACCTCAGGGGGCTGAGGAGGGTGGCCTCCGTCACGCTCCTCGTGGCCGCTGGCGAGATGACCATGATGATACTGGTCGGATACTCCCTGGCCGTGGCCTTCGGCCTGCCCCCTTCCCAGGCCATTTTCATCGGGATCATCATGTCCATATCCAGCACTGCTGCGGTTCTCACGCTGATGCCCAGCAACCGTCACCTCTCCAAGGGGGACAAAAGGGCCATCGCCGGGGTGCTGGTGATGGAGGATATCATCCTGGTCCTGGTCATCGCCTTCGCCGCACCCGCCCTCTCCGGGACGGAGAGCACCATCTTCTCCTCCACATGGGAGATGGTCGCCACCATCGTTCTCTTCATAACCATCTCCATCCTGCTGGGGATCGCGGTGATACCGCGGATGCTGGATTGGGTCCGGGCGAGATTCTCCAACGAGATCCTCTTCCTGGTGGCTCTGGCCTTGGCCTTCGGCATGGCCCTGGTCTCCAACCTCATCGGCCTGTCCGTGGCGGTGGGGGCCTTCCTCATGGGCATCATCGTCTCCCGTTCGGCCTGTTCGGCCACTGTGTGCACCAGGGTGGAGCCGATGAAGGAGCTCTTCATAGCCACGTTCTTCATCTCCATCGGCTTCATGTTCGACCCGGCCCTCTTCCTGGACAACATACTGCTGGCCCTGGCAATGGCGGCCGTCTTCATCCTGGGGAAGATGGTGTTCATATCCTCGGCCTTCTATCTGGCCAACTTCAGCTCGCGCTCCTGTCTTTACATCGGCACCAGCCTTGTGGCCATGGGAGAGTTCTCCTTCATCGTGGCCGAGATCGCCTTGGATGGAGGGGCCATCGACCAATCCATTTTCTCCTCGGTCATCGGGGCGGCGCTCATCACCCTCATCCTACTTCCCATATTATCGCGTGAGGCGCCGCGCCTGTTCAACATCCTCAAGAAGCCCTTCCCAGCTCAGGTCCAGGAGGACATGGAGAAGGGGACGGAACCGAGGGCGATCGTCGCCAGGGAGGTGACACGGCCTGAGCTAGGCAAGGAGGCCAGGAACGAGCTTCTTTTCATCGTGGTGGACCTCGTGCTCATCGCCTGCGTGCTCATCGCCGTGAACAGACTGGCCGTCCTGGAGAGCCTGGCAGGGGAGATCGGGGAGAACCTGGGCGTGGTCCCCTCCCTGGTGGCCTTCTTCCTTGGGCTGATCTTCACCCTGCCGCTGATAATCATCCTGGTGGTGAGGCTGAACAAGCTCTCCCGCATCCTCGCCGCCATGGTCCGGGACAGGGGCGCCCCCAACCTCAGAAGGAGCGCCGCGGGCCGGGTCTTCAAGGACCTGGGCGAGGCCTTCCTGGCCATCCTCCTCTTCCTCTTGTTCCTGCCGTTCATGCCGCCGGTGGAGGGCATGAGCCTGCTGCCCCTCATTGGGCTGGTGCTCCTGGCCTCGCTGCTCATCTACTTCATCAGGGACGCCTACAAGGCAGCCTACAAGCGGGTCACGTCCAGCATCATCAGGGGGATCTCAGAGCATGGAGACGATTCCGAGGATGAATAGTACAAAACAAACTCGATTCCCAGAGCATCGCGTCATCCACCTTCTCCTAGCAATGATTTTTTATCGCCGGGCGACATGGCACCACCATGCAGGACCCTAGGTATGCCAAGCTGGCGGACACGCTCATAGACTACTCAACGAGGCTGAAGGCCGGCGAGGTCGTCTACATCGAGGCCTTCGACATCCCCGTGGCCATGCTGGAGGCCCTAGTGAAGAAGGCGCGCTCCGTAGGGGGCATCCCTCTTGTCTCGCAGAAGTCCCCGCGCCTGGTCAGGCAGCTCATCAAAGGCGCCACCGAGGCCGACCTCAAGCTCATCGGGGAGGTCGAGCTGGCCACCATGAAGAGGGTGCAGGCCTACATCGGGATGAGGGGCGCCGCCAACATCACCGAGAACTCCGACATACCCAAGGACAGGATGCAGCTCTTCCTCAAGCACTGGCAGGAGCCGGTGCACTCCAACTACCGGGTGCCGAAGACCAAATGGGTCATAACTCGCTGGCCCTCCCCCTCCATGGCGCAGCTGGCTCAGATGTCCACGGAGGCCTTCGAGGACTTCTACTTCGACACCTGCACCCTGGACTATGCCAGGATGTCCCGTGCCATGGCCCCGCTGGTGGAGCTTATGTCCAGGACCGACGAGGTCAGGCTCGTCAGCCCGGGCACGGACCTGCGCTTCTCCATCAAAGGGATCCCCGTGGTCAAGTGCGATGGCGACAAGAACATCCCGGACGGCGAGGTCTACACCGCCCCCGTTAGGGACTCGGTGAACGGCACCATCCGCTACAACACCCGCTCCATATACCTGGGCAAGGTGTACGACAACGTGGAGTTCACCTTTAAGGATGGAAGGATCGTCAAGGCCAGGTCCTCGGACACCGACTCCATGGACGCCGTGCTGGACACGGACGAGGGGGCCAGGTACATCGGCGAGTTCGCCATGGGCCTAAACCCCTATGTCACCAGGCCGATACTGGACACGCTCTTCGACGAGAAGATCGCGGGGTCCATCCACCTCACACCCGGCCATGCCTACGACGAGGCATTCAACGGGAACCGATCCGCGGTGCACTGGGACATCGTGCTCATCCAGACCAAGGAATGGGGGGGCGGCGAGATCTACTTCGACGACGTCCTGGTCCGCAAGGACGGCCTGTTCGTCCTCGACGAGCTGAAGGGCCTGAACCCGGGCGCGCTGAAGTGAGCGGGGGACATCAGCTTTAAGGAAGACCGCGATTACCCACCATGGACTCCGTCACCCAAGGGTACCTGATGGCCCTGATCTTCGCGGCCATGGGGTTGGTTATGATGCTCCTCACCTGGAGCCGGAAGAAGAAATAGGCGCGGGAAGGCCCTCATCAGCCATTCTTATGTTAACGACGGCGTCAGCAGAGCCTCTGGAAACCCGACATGAGCGCCCGGCGGTGCGCCTCGAAGGTCCTGGCCAGGAGCGGACCGGCGATGTGCGGCGGCAGGCCCAGCGCCAGCGTGCACTTCCGGCATAGGTCCTCCCGGCCCAGGCTGGGGTCGCGGCCCAGCTCGTCCCTCACCAGCTCATGCGTGGTGGATATCGCCCTCATGCCGGCCTCGATCATCGCCCGGACGGCCTCCCCTTCCGCCGGCTCTCCCCACGCCGGGCATATCCTGCGCACCCCCTTCAGCTCCAGGAGCCGCTTGAGCGAGCCCATGGACCCCAAGGCGTCGTCGTAGATCGGGAGCTCCCCCGGGACGGGAACGGCGTCGCCCGTGAATATCGTACCCGTGGCCTCATGCAGGAGGCATATGGATCCTGGCGAGTGGCCAGGGGTGTGCAGCACCTTGAGGCGGTCGTCCGCGCCCAGGGGCACGACCTCAGCATCGCGCAGCTCCCTGTCTATGGCCACGCCCTCATGGACCAGCGTCTCGAAACCTGGAACGGGCCGGTCGCGGCACTGCGCATCCGGTTCCTGCGCCCATCTGACCTCCGCCCCGTGGACCATGACCCGGCAGGATGTGGCCCTCCTCAGGGCCGCCGCCCCACCCATATGGTCAGGGTGGGAATGGGTGAGCACCAGCGAGGTCACATCCCCTGGTGCCCTCCCCGCCCTTTCCACGGCCTCCAGGATCATTCGCTCCGATCCGCTCACCCCGCTGTCGACGACGCACGCCCTCTCTCCCAGGACGAGGAAGCAGCGGACCGAGCGCTCCAGGACTTCGGCCGGGGCTATTCGTATCCGAAAGTCGATCCTGAGGTCCTGAATCTGAGCTCCCATCTTTGGATGAGATGGCACATTCAGGGATTTTAACCCTACCTCAGCGCCATTCGAAGAAGCGGAATCCACCCTTCATCTTGTCGCGGAGGCGGCCGTCCGTGCGATTGAAGGAGTTGAGGGCGGAATAGCGCTTGTGGCAGCGGAAGTAGTAGTAATGGATGTAGAACATGGCGGCGTCGATGAACACCACGTCGTTCATCGGCGCCACGGCCATCCTCATCCCTGTGCGCGCATGGAGCTCGTCCATGAACCCCGAGCGGCCCACCTCGCAGGACGAGAAGGTCACCTCGGCCCCTCGGAAGCAGCCCTCGGGGAACTCCGCCGGGGTGAGGAAGCCCTTGGCCAGGGAGAAGTATCCCTCCTTACGGCCGTGCGATGAGAAGTGCACCATGCTGTAGTCCTGCCCCTTCCTCTCCAGGAGCCTGATGAGGTCCTTCTTGCCCTTGAGCACGAAGTAGTCCACGCTGCGCGGCATGCGCATGCGCAGGAAATGGTACAGCACCAGCCCCTCGTCCTTCCCCTGGTTCTGGGGGATGCACTCCAGGACCAGCATCCTCCTCGGCCTTGCCATGTACTTCCCTCTCCCCGATGATTCGCCTGCAAGCGCATAAAATGATGGCTAGCTCCTCGGCTCCCTCAGGTCCAGGACGTAGTTGATGATGCAGGCGCACTGCGCCGCCAGGTACTCCCTCCCGCCCAGCGAGACCTTGGTGCCATGGCGCAGGGCGAACTCCTCGTCCCGCTTCGGCAGGCCCACCTGGTCCCCGATGACGAACATGGGTCTGTCTCCCAGCTCCACTGTCCTGATGTCCTCGCCCCCTCGTTCCAGCACGAACACGTCGCCCCTCCCTCTCACCAGCGACTGCAGGCTGTTGCGCCGGACCTCGATGCCAGGATGTGGCCGTCCGGACAGGACATGGCGCAGCAGGGCATTCCAGGACCTCTCGTCAGGGGGGGCGTCCGTGAGCCTGGAACCGTCCACGACCACCTCCTTGGGAGGATCGGGGGGGCCGTTGAGCAGCGCGTGGAAGATGACGTCCTGCCGCAGCGCGTAGGACCTGTACAGGGACATGAGGGCGCACTGGAACACCACGTCCAGCCTCCCGGCGCCGTGGAGATCGGTGAACCTGCCGTCCGTCCTTCCAGAACGGGAATAGAGCACGAACTCCCTGGGGGGCATCGCGTGGATGATCGCCCTCGCCTCTCTTATTGGTACGGGTGGCCACATCCTGACCACTTCTGCTCAATCAACCCAAGTACCGTGACCACCGAATGGAGATATCGCGCGAGAAGCGCGGAAAGGTGAAAAGAAATGGCTCACGAGCATGACGAGTGCGATGCGGAGACCTGGAAGAAGATGAGCGGCATGGGGCTGGCCTGGCGCGTGTCCGCGTCCGCGGTCGGCTTCTTCGGATGGCTGGCGTTCTTCATCCTGTGGCTGGCGTTCTACGCCGGGGACTACAGCGTTTGGGAGAACATAGCTGTCATCATCATGTCCCTCCTTGGCCTGCTGGCCCTCCTAGCGTCGGTGTGGATACCCTTCGGCATCCGCTTCGCCGACCAGACCGATAAGAAGATGAACGGCGGCGAATGGGCGTCCTGTCTGGCCGGGGTCGCCTGGTTGGCGTTCCTGGTGATATGGCTGATGCAGTACGCCGGCGACTATGACATCTACCAGAACATCGCCGTGTTCATCGTCTCCGTGCTGGTGTTCGGCGGGATATCTGCCGCCGCCAGTGCGGTGGCAAAGGCGCGCGCGCATTAAACTCGCGCACCCTAAACGCCTTCCCTCCTCCTTCTTTTTCTGCTCAATCCTCGAAGATGAACAGCTCGTCCAAGCTGGCGTGCAAGGCTCTGGCCACGTCATGCGCCAGCTTGAGCGAGGGGTTGTACTTGCCGCCCTCTAGGAAGACGATGGTCTCCCGCCGCATGCCCACGATGTTGGCGAGCTGCTCCTAGGTCATGTCGTATCGGGCCCGGAACTCCTTGATCCGGATCCTCATCCAGACAACTCCTTCGAATCGCCGGTGCGCTTGTACCACCTTGGAGAGCGAGGGCCACATCATCAGGATCAGGCTGATCGCGATGGGTATTGAGGTGGTCCCGACCGACAGCGATTCCAAGAATCGGAAATGCCTGGTATGAATGTCCCAAGCATTATCCCCAAGACGATGGCGGTGAATATCCAAAGGGTCAGGTACTTATTGAGGAAGGAAAGCTGCTTTCTCGGACCAGCCATATCCCGTGTCCCCATCACAGATAGCAGGGAGCGCCATATAAAGATAATGAGAATCAAATAAAATTATTAATTATTTGATTATTAAGTAAAATATTTATAAAAAAGTGCAAAACATTTATTCCATCCCAGGGGAATCGCCTGGGCCGTCTGAGGGAAAGAAATGAGCACGCGAATCGCTGTGATCGGAGGGTTCCTTGGGGCTGGGAAGACCACCCTCCTCACTAATCTCGCGAGGAAATATATGGGGGAAGGCCGGTCAGTGGCATTGATCACCAACGACCAGGGCGAAGTGCTGGTGGACACGCAGTACGCGAAGGACCTTGGCATCGAGACGGCCGAGGTTCTCAAGGGATGCTTCTGCTGCAAGTTCCCTGATTTCATCGACAGCGCTCGGAGATTGGTGGACACTGTCCGGCCCGACATCATCATGGCCGAGCCCGTCGGTATCGAGGAGGAGGGGTCGTTGGGCGCCTACCTCCGCAAGCATCAGGTCCAGGAGGCCGAGGTGATAGTCCTGACCAAAATGGACCTCATCGCCTCCGGCGAAATCAGTGGCCTAATGGGGATGGTGGAGGAGATGAACCCCGGGGCCAGGATCATACCGTATTCCGCGGTCACCGGGCATGGGCTCACGGACATCTCCAGGCTTATCGTCTCGCGCGACCGCTCCCTGAAGCGGCCGGTGGGCATCGACTACGAAATCTATGCCCAGGCGGAGGCCGAGCTGGGATGGTACAATGGCACCTTCTCCATGGTGCTGCCCGAGGGGACGGACAGCTATCATCTCGCCTCGGAGATGATGTCACGTGTGTCCAAGGCCTACCTCCCTGGCGAGATCGCGCATGTCAAGATGCTCCTTGAGTCCAGGACCAACGCCATCAAGATGAGCCTGGTCTTCCAGAGCCTGGGCGTGGACGGCGTGAAGGGCGGCAGGAGGGCCGAAGGGAGCACCACCATCAACATGAACGCGCGCGTCGTCTCCGCTCCTGAAAAGCTGCGCCAGGTCATGCGCGAGGCCGTATTGGAGACCCTGTGTGACAATGGTGTCACCGCGGTCGACTTCAAGGACGATTGCTTCTCCCCTGGAAGGCCGGACCCCACCTACAGGATGGCAGACGGGGAGTGAGCTCGGGATGACCCCTGGCCACGTCATCGTAAGCGGAGGGCCGGAGATCCTGGACGATATGGAACCCCTCTGGAATGGGCTAAGGGCCCACGTCTGCTCCCGGTCCGTGCATTTCGGGGAGGAGATGCGACTTCTCTCATGGGAGGAGCGCAAGAAGGAGATCCTAGGAGCCGGGAAGAGGCTGCTAGCGGAGGTAGTCTCTGTGGATGGAACGAGGGTAGCCTACTGCGTGAGCTCGGTCGATACCCAAGGGGCGGGCGAGGTTGACTCCATTTATGTTGACGAGGGCCACCGAGGTATGGGACTGGGGCATGAGCTGGTGGACCGAGCATTGTCATGGATGGAGCGGAATGGCGCCAAGAGCGTCAGGCTTTCGGTAACATGGGGCAACGAGGAGGTGCTCCAATTCTACCAATCCCATTCCTTCTACCCCCGAAGCATCACGCTGCAAAGGAAGGACGGGTGAGGGAGCGGCGATCGGGCCAGGTAGAATTCTTAAATATTTGAGTTCTGTATCAATAGCCATGGCCGCCAAGGGCTGCACAATGGAGATAGCCTACATCGACCCCGAGACCTACTCCAGCGTGGTGAACCACCCCCTGAGGAAGGAGATCCTCAAGGCTCTGTACCGAAAGGCTTTGGACGGGCCCATCACCAAGCAGGCCCTGGCGGACGACCTGGGCATCGACTACCACCAGCTGGTCTATCAGCTGAACAATCACCTAAGGGAGTTCTGGACAGTGGCCAAGGAGCAGAAGGTGAGGGGGACGCGCATGGAGTTCATCTCCCCGGCGCATCCCAACGCCATCTTCATCGCCCTGGGAAAGGAGCGGTCCATATTCGTCTTCGATCCCCTGGCCAACATCTTCGGGCCCATGTCCTCGGTGGGCACAAGGTGCGACGGCTGCAGCCCTGCCGAGGCGGCGCGCTGCATGAAGTTCGTGGAGAGCACGGGATCCTGCTCGACCAGGCCCACCGAGGCTGAGGTAGCCGTGCTCAAGGCGAACGGACGCTCCAAGCCCTTGCGGCCCCTGGACCATGCCATCCTATGCGCCCTCAAGGGCTTTCCCAGCGGCGAGAACTGCGTGGTCAACATCCCCTGCGAGGGCTGTGCGTTCCTAAGGAAGACCATAAAGATCCAAGGGATCTGAGCATCCGCCACCAGCCAGGGGGCGCGCTTTCGTCCTCGGGGCGCCCATTCCGCGAAAGTTACCCTCCCCACTCGCAGATTCCGCGGACATTGCCAACAGCTTATAACCCGCAAGGCCATAGCCACACGGGTGGAGTGATGGTCGCGGTCGATGATATGAACAGGAAGATCCTGAAGCTCCTCACGACCGACGGCAAGATGAGCTACAACGAGGTGGCCCAGCGCCTGAAGCGCTCCCCATCCACCATCCGAGACCGCATCCGCCGGCTCGAGGGGGAGAAGGTCATACTCGGCTACGTCGCCGTGGTGAACGCCGAACGGATGGGCATGAGCGTGGAGGGCGTGCTCTTCGCCAACCTGGAGGACGGCGTGAACCCCGACAAGCTGCGCTCCCTTGCGAAGGTCCCAGGGGTGGTGGAGGTCCTGCAGGTCAGCGGCCGCAGGAGGGTGATGGTGCGCCTCTACGCCGTCGACAACCGCTCCCTGGAGGAGACGATCGAGCGCGAGATCCTGCCCCTTGGCCTGAAGGACGTGGAGCTGCGCATCGTCCTGGAGAGCGTGATGCGCTTCCCCGGCGTCTGATCAGACCGAGGTGGGGTCGTAGTGGCCGGAGAAAGGCCTCGACGACGCGGGGGCGATCTTGACGTACTCGTTCTTATCCTTGGGAGCGCTGGTGTGGAATGCCCTCTCGAACTCTTCAAGGCACCATAGCAGCTCCGGGAGGTCCTCCTCCTCGATGGGCCGTACGGTGGCCCCTGGCCCGAGCTGATGGTCCTCCACCTTGCCGCGCACGAATATCTTCCCGCCATGGATCCCCGCGCCGAGGTGCAGGCCCACCGGCGAGCCGCGGGCGCCGCCCAGGTTGAGGACGACCACCGTGCCCCCGGCCATGTACTCGCCCAGATAGTCCTTTGCGGTGCCCCCCACGACGATGCAGGGACGCACCCCGCAGTACTCCTTCATGTGTATGCCCACGCGGTAGCCGGTGTTCCCCTTGATCAGGATAGAGCCCCCGCGGGCGGCCAGCCCGGTGACGTCCCAGGCATTGCCGTGAACGATGATGCGCCCGGCGTTCATGGTGTTCCCGGTCATGTCCTGGGCGTTGCCGAAGACCTCGATGGTCGGGCCGTCCAGGAAGGCCCCAAGGTTGTTCCCGGGCGTGCCGCGTATCTCGATGTAGAGCTCCTTGCGGTTGGCGGTGGAGGCGATGTAGCGGTGGCCCATGACGCCCTCTAGCACTATATGCCTCGTCCCGGCCAGCATCTCGCGCCGGATGAGGTCGTTGAGCACCTTGTAGTGCAACATCCTGCCCTCCCCGTCTTTGGTATCGGCGCGGATGATCACCAGGCCGTCCCGCCGCTCCACGGCGCTGGCAGGGTCGAAGCGCACATCCTTATGCTTCCTCTCCCCCCAAACATCCGCAGGCATCAGCCCCACCCCTCCCCGACGTGCTTCACGCCCATTATCTCCGCGATCTTGGAGTTGGGCCCGAAGTAGCGCAGGCGGTCGCGGTTGCCCACCAGGCTCTCCACGGAATCGATGCCCATGGCACCCAGGATCTCCTTCAGCTCCTCGTTCCAGGAGCGCAGCAGCCTCACCACTCTAGCCGAGGCCACCTCCGGGTCCAGGCGGGAGACCAGCTCCTCGCGCTGCGTGGCGATGCCCCACGAGCACACCCCACGGTGGCACTGCTGGCACACCCGGCAGCCCATGGCCACCATGGCGGCCGTGCAAACCATGACCGCGTCCGCGCCCAGGGCGATGGCCTTGATCATGTCCGCCGAGGAGCGGATGCTCCCCCCGGCGAACACCGTGACCCGGTTCCTCAGCCCCTCCTTTGTGAGGCGCTGGTCGACCACGGAGATGGCCACCTCGATGGGAAGGCCCACATGGTCGCGGATGATGCGCGGGGTCGAGCCCGTGCCCCCGCGGAAGCCGTCGATGGTGATGAAGTCCGCCCCCGCCCGCACCACGCCGGAGGCGATGGCGCCCACGTTGTGCACGGCGGCGATCTTCACGCCCACGGGCACCTTGTACTCCACGGCCTCCTTGACCACCGAGAGAAGCTGCTGCAGGTCCTCGATGGAATAGATGTCGTGATGAGGGTAGGGGGACAGGGCGTCCGTGCCCAAGGGGATCATCCTGGTCTGGGAGATGAGCGCGCTCACCTTCTCCCCAGGCAGATGACCCCCATGCCCGGGCTTGGCCCCCTGGCCGATCTTGATCTCCACAGCTGCGGTGCTCTTGAGGTAGTCCCCGGTCACCCCGAAGCGGCCCGAGGCGATCTCGCTGACCACGTGCGGCGCGTAGGGAAGGAAGTCCTTGTGCAGCCCCCCCTCGCCGGAGCCGGCCAGGATGTTGAGCTCCTTGGCAGCGGCGAAGAGCGCCTTCTGCGCGTTGTACGAGACCGAGCCCAAGGAGATGTGCCCGATCATTATGGGCATGTCCATGGCGATGGTTGGCCCAGGGCCCTCGTCCATGTGGAGGCGGCCGTCGTCCCTGACCTGCAGCCGGCCCCTGCGCCCGCCCACGAAGGTCCTGGTCTCCACCACCTCCCTCAGGGGGTCGATGGCCGGGTTGGTGACCTGCGCCGCGTCCAGCAGCATCTCGTCGAACATCACCGGATAGGCGATGTCCGTGCCGCAGGAGGTGAGCAGGACGCCTCCCGTGGAGGCCTGGGACATTATGGCCCGCCGCACCCTCTCGTTGAAGTTGGCGTGGGCCGGGAACTGCGACGGTATCTGGCGTATCTCAATGCAATGGGCCGGGCAGACGTTGATGCAGCGCCCGCAGGCCACGCAACCGCCGATGGGCTTGACGTTCCCGTCCACGAAGTCCAGGGCCCGGTAGGAGCACTCGCTGACGCACTTCTTGCAGCGCTTGCATAGGCCAGCGTCGACCACCGGAATGAAGCGCTCGGGGGCCTCCAGCTCCATCCTCCTCATGGGGGCGATGGGCTGCGCCATTCACTCGCCCCCCACGAAAGGATGCTCGTTGCCGGTGCGCACGATGCCCTTTCCGACCACGGCGATCATGGGGCTGCCGGCGTTGGGGGTCCAGGTCTCCGCCTCCGGTTCCACGATGCGCACGGCGCATTCCTCGCTGGCCACGTAGGCGGTCCTGCCGTCCTGGGAACGCCCGCATAGCAGAGGCCGCAGCTTTTTTCGGTCCGCCAGCGCGATCATGGTGACCTCTGGCTCCCGACGGCCCACGATGATGGAGAAGGGGCCGTTCAGCAGCGCCTCCTTGTAGGTGATCCTCAGCCAGGTCGCGAGGCGGGCGCTCTCAGGGTCCAGCCGGGCGATGTCCTCGTGGTACCAGGGGGCGATGGCGAAGGCGGCCGCGGATATGGGCAGGCGGTGCTTCCTGACCAGAAGGTCCCAGGTGTACGCCACCACCTCCGTGTCCGTGAGCACCGAGCAGCGGTAGCCGGCCATCTCCACGAACTTGCGGTTGACGCCGTAGCTGGTTATCTCGCCATTATGGCACACCGTCCAGTCCAGTATGCTGAGGGGATGGGCCCCGCCCCACCAGGCGGGAGAGTTCGTCGGGAAGCGGGAGTGGGACACCCACATCTTGCCCGAGTACCTCCCAAGGTCGTAATACTTGGAGATCTCGTAGGAGTAGCCGTTCCCTTTGAAGACCGCCATGTCCTTTCCGCTGGAGACGCAAAGGGCGCCCTCCACCTCGGCGTTGACATGCATAGCGAGCTGCACCATGAGGTCGTCGTCAGAGAGGTCCGTACGTCCTCTCCACTCGAGCTTGGAGCTCGGCCTGAAGAAGTAGCGCCACACCATCGGGAAGGGTGGCCTCATGCTCTTCACGCGCTGGGTATGGACCCTCTCGTCCTTGGTGATGCTGCCCATGGCCTTGAGCAGCTCCTCCACGGCCGTTCGCGCCTCCTCGTGGTCGAAGAAGAACTGCATGCAGTAGTCGTCGCGGTGCTCAGGGAAGAGGCCGTAGCAGGCGTAGCCAGCACCGAGACCGTTCTCCCTCTCGCCCATCGTCTCCAGCATGCGTGCGATGACGTCCCCAGAGATGCGCCCCCCCTCGAGGTTCATGCAGCCAGCGATGCCGCATCCTCCCATCTGGTACGTCATTCCAGGCGGGCGGGTGGCCCCGTACCTCTCCGGTACGGCGAGCTGATCATGTCCATCATCCCAATGGCTATGGGGTCTTGATTCCTGAGCGTATTGCTCCAACATGTCCGTCATCGTTTCCCGCTGCCGCCCGAGCGACCCAGGCTGCAGCCGTGTCACGGCCAGACCCCGGTACTGGGGAGGCTCGAGACCTTCGGCCAAGACCGACGCATGACTTCGTAACACACTTTTAAGCGTTTCTATTCAACTGAGTCATAAATGGATATTTCCATGTGAAATCCGTAGAATAAAGACGAATATGCATATTCAATTGCTTTGATTCGTAGCAATTATCTAAAATATTAGACATATCATCGTTGATGATGATTCTTCCCGCTCCCGTCTTCTTCCGTTCTCCGACGGCCATTATATAAATAGTGATGGTATGGAAGACCGAGAATTCCCCGCATCCTCTTCTTCGTGCCGAAGGCCCAGAGAGTAGTAACCCTTTTTAACGTGCAAGATTCTGTTTCCCTGGGTGAATCCCTTGACGACTCAGAGGATGGCCCTCATCCCTCAATTGCCGGACCTCGACAAGATAAGGCAGATGCGCAAGCGCCTCAATCTCTCGCAGCGCGAGCTGGCCTCGATGGCAGGGGTCAGCCAGTCACTCATCGCCAAGATCGAGAGGGGGTCAATCGACCCTTCCTACAGCAACGTGCGCAAGATCCTGGGCGCGTTCGAGGAGGTCCTGCGCCGTCGCAAGGTAGAGGGGATGAAGATGGGGGCGCAGCTGACCGTGGGGGACCTGGCCACGCGTGGAGTTATAATGGTCGGCCCGGACCAGTCGGTCGGGGAGTGCGTAGAGCGCATGATGAAGGGGCGCTTCACCCAGCTGCCTGTGGTGGTGGGGGACAAGGTGGTGGGCGGGATCACGGACGACCGCATCCGCGATTACACCATCGAGGAGACCCGCAGCAACCGCAAGACCTATGACGCGGTCATGCAGACCAAGGTGGAGGAGGTCATGACCGATCCTTTCCCGATACTCTCCGAGGACACGCCGATCGAGCTGGCCTCGGTGCATCTGCAGAGGGAGGAGGCCGTCCTCGTCTCCCGCAAGGGGCAGATCGTGGGCATCCTCACCAGCGCGGACTTTCTTAACCTGGGCATAAACCAGTGAGGGGTGCTAGAATGATACGCCATGTGGTGATGTGGAAGCTGAAGGAGCAGGCCGACGGCGTGGACAGACGCGCCAACGCGCATAGGCTCAAGGAGGCGCTGGAGCAGCTGCCTGACCGGATACCTGGTCTAGTGAGGAGCATATCGGTGGGCATCAACGAGCTCGAAGGCCCCTCCAACTGGGATGTCGCCCTCGTCCTGGATTTCGACAGCTTCGAGCATCTGGACATGTACCAGAGACATCCAGAGCACGACAAGGTCGCGAAGCTCATCATGAGCATCAGGGAGCAGCGCTCCGCCGTGGACTTCTCCCTCTGACCGGTAGGAAGAACATGAGGAGGAAGGAGCTGGAGATGGCACTGCAGAGGGTCCGGCCCTTCGCCGAGCCCGACCCAGCCGCCGAGCAGTACCCCACACCTGCCAGCATAGCCTCGGACATGCTCTTCACCGCCTTCTCCCTGGGGGACGTCCAGGACCGGAAGGTGGCGGACCTGGGCTGCGGCACGGGCATCCTGGCCATCGCCGCCTCGCTGCTCGGTGCCGAGGAGGTGGTGGGCGTGGACAAAGATCCCAAGGCCCTTGAGCTCGCCGAGGAGAACGCCCGCCATCTGGGGGCACGGGCGCGGTTCCTGCTAGCGGACGTCGGCGAGTTCCAGGGGAGCTTCGATACCGTGGTCATGAACCCCCCGTTCGGCTCTCAGACGCGCCACGCCGACCGCCCCTTCCTCGAGAAGGCCATGGAGGTGGCGACCGTCACCTATTCGCTCCATAACGCCGTCACCCATGAGTTCCTTGTGCGCATGGTGTCCTCCGTCGGTGCCGAGGGGCAGATACTAAAAAGGTATAAATTGGAAATCCCTCATACCTTCGCGTTCCACAAGAAGGCAAGGAAGGATGTGGATGTGATATTGCTCCGCATCCGGAAACGGTGATATCTGATGATAGAGAAACGGTCTGTTTTACCAGGTGAGGAGGTGGCGGAGTCGGAGGAGTACCTCCCTGCCGAGGGGACTTACGAGGAGGACGGGAAGGTGTACGCCGCCGCCATGGGCGAGCTGGAGCTGGACAACGACGAGAAGGTGGCAAGGGTCAGGCCCTTCAACCCCATCGCCGAGCTCAAGCCCGGGGACTTCGTCTTCTGCGCCGTCACCGACGTGCGCAACTGCATGGCCATATGCGACGTGGTGGCCATCGAGGGCAGGGAGAGGGAGATCTCCGGGGAGACCTCCGCGACCATCCACATCTCCAAGCTCTCCTCCGACTACGTCCAGGACGCCAGCCGGGAGGTGCGACCCAGCGACTTGATCCGCGCCAAGGTAATCCAGGCCAAGCCGTCAGTGCAGCTGACCACCGCCGGGCCGCATCTGGGAGTGGTGAAGGCCCTGTGCAAGAGGTGCCGGGCGCCCATGACCCGGAAGGACAAATCCCTGTACTGCGCCAACTGCGAGCGCAACGAGTCCCGCAAGATCGCGGACGACTATGGCGACGTCGAGTTCTGAGCGCGAGTCAGATTTGCATCGAACGGCAACGGCAAGAGAAACTCTATATCGCATTAGGGGAATGGGCAAGAGGCGGGAAGATGGCAAAGAGCAACGAGGACCTTTCCAGAGAGATCGCGGAACTGAAGAGCGAGCTCAGGCAGATGCGCGAGATCGTCAATATGCTTTTCAACATCATCATCGAGTCGGAGGAGGAGGACGAGGACTACATCCCCTACCCCGGTTCAGGTCTCTCGGACAACCTCCGCTTCAACAATTAAGCGCTCTTCCAACCGTCGCGGGGAGAAGGTCGATGGCGGCGAGCGGAGTCGAGGGACCATGAAGGCCATCTGCCTGATCTCCGGGGGCATCGATTCCCCAGTGGCGGCCTGCTCCGTCGCCAGGCAGGGCGCGGACATCGCTCTGCTGCACATGGACAACCGGCCCTACTCGGACGACGCCGAGCTGGAGAAGGTCATGGACCTGAGGGAGCGCCTGGAGCTGGTGCTCGATGGGCCGATCCCACTTTACGTTGCACCTCACGGCCCCTCCCAGGAGCGCTTCGACGCATGCTGCTCCAAGGCCTACCAATGCGTCCTATGCAAGCGAACGATGTTGCACGTGGCCAAGTCCCTGGCCCAGAGGCTGGGGGCGGATGCGGTGGTCACGGGCGAGTCCCTGGGCCAGGTGGCCTCGCAGACCCTGCACAACCTCAAGGTGGAATCGCAAGGTCTGCGCTTCCCGGTGCTGCGGCCGCTCATCGGGCTGGACAAGCTGGAGATCGAGGCCATGGCCAAGTCCATCGGCACCTATGAGATATCCATAGGCCGCACCTCAGTATGCCGGATGGTGCCCAAGCGGCCCATCACCATGTGCAAGCCTGAGGACCTGACGGCTCAGCAGGCCAAGGTGGACTTCGAGGAATTGGTGAAGGCCTCGGCCGAGCATGCCCAGGAGATCAGGCCTCGTCGTACAGCACGCAGTTGAGCCTGCGGCTGGGGTCGTACATCATGTCCATGGAGACCCGGTCGATGTAGCGCGCCTGGATGCGAGAGATGTACAATGTGTTGTTGCCGACCTTGACCTTGAGGTCGGACTCCTTGGGCGGCTTCATGTCCGTGGGCAGGATGACCGGTCCGGAGCAGTCCGTGGAGACCCTATAGTCCTTGCCAGTCTTCCTGATGTACTCGATGACCTCGTCGTCTATCTCGATTCTGGTCATTTCCCCGAGAAACCGATTGGATGTACATAGATTTTAAGCCGTTAAGGATTGATGGGAGGCCCATACGCCCCATTCCTCGGTGGTTCCAAGGGCGGTATCTTCACAAGGCGCTCTTGCCAGCACCGTGGATAGGTCGAGTCCTCGAAGGATTGACCAGGCGGTAATACCATCTCCTTACAGGCCGGTCCCGTCGGGGGGGAAGAGGGCAAAGGACTTCTACCATGCACCGCGATGACTTATCATCGCAGGGGGAGAGCGATGCCCAAGGCTTCAGATGTAAAGGAGATAAGATTGAAAGATCTGGATGAGCAGAAATTCATCGAGCGCCAGGTGAGAGCCATCCGTGGCAAGGTGGGTGAGGGGGTGGCCATCAACGCCCTCTCCGGGGGAGTGGACTCCTCCGTGGTCACCATGCTTGGCCATAGGGCGCTGGGGGATAGGCTGAGGACGGTGTTCATCGAGAACGGCATAATGCGCGAGGGTGAGCCGAGGTTGGTGGTGCAGGCCTTCAAGAAGCTGGGGGTGGAGGTCGAGCTCATCGACGCCAAGAAGGAGTTCTTCTCCGCATTGAAGGGCCTCACCGACCCGGAGGAGAAGCGCGAGGCCATCACCCAGACCTTCTACAAGAGGGTCTTCGGCCGCATTGTCAGGGAGAGCAAGGCCAAGTACCTGCTCCAGGGGACGAACTTCACGGACGTGGAGGAGACGGTGGCCGGGATCAAGCGGCAGCACAACATACTGGCGCAGCTGGGCATCGACACCAGGAAGGAGTTCGGCTACCTGGTCATCGAGCCGATAATCGAACTGCGCAAGACCGGCGTTCGGAGGGTCGGCAGGGCGCTAGGCCTCCCCAAGGACATCTTCGACCGACCGCCCTTCCCCGGGCCCGCCCTGGCCGCCAGGGTCATCGGCGAGGTCACGCCGGAGCGCATCGCCACCGTCCGAAAGGCCACGGCCATCTTGGACGAGGAGCTGGCCGGCGCCAAGGCCTTCCAGTGGCTGGCCATACTGCACGAGGACAGGGTGACCGGGCTTAGGTCGGGGAAGCGCGACTTCGGCATGCAGATCGAGGTCCGCTGCTGGAACAGCACCGATGCCGTGACCGCCACGCCCACCCGCCTGGGGTTCGACAGGCTGACGAGGCTGGCCGACAGGATGACCAGCGAGGTCCCGGGCGTGGTCAGCGTGACCTACAATCTGGCCAAGAAGCCTCCGTCCACCATCGAAGCGGTGTGAGGCTCACTCGGCCGCATCAGGGCTCTCTCCCCCCCTCCTCGCCCGGCGCCTGGGGAGGGGCAGGAACATGGAGGTCTGCGAGCGATAGCGGCGGTACTCGTCCCCGAACTCCTCCTCCATGTAACCCTCCTCCCTCTTGGCCAGCTTGTAGTAGAGGTAGGCCAGCACAGGCCACATTATCAGCAGGGGGATGGT
>JALOTM010000180.1 GCA_025457905.1 Methanomassiliicoccales archaeon | reverse complement strand
CCCCGATAGTATAAAGAACGCCCTGACCATGGAGCCTTGGGTTAGCCTAACATGGCCAAGAACATCTACTTCATCGGCACCGCCGGCAGCGGGAAATCTTCGTTGGTATGGGCCTTCAAGGACTGGATGACGTTGCAAGGCCTGGACTGCATCACCGTCAACCTCGACCCAGGAGCGGAGTTCATACCCTACGAACCGGACGTCGACATCCGCGATTGGGTGAGGGTGGAGGAGGTCATGAAGGAGTATTCCCTCGGCCCCAACGGGGCGCAGATCGTGTGCGCGGACATGATGGCGCTGAATGCCAAGGAGCTGGCCGATGTCATTGAAAAGTTCAAGGTGCCCTATGTGCTCATCGACACCCCTGGTCAGATGGAGCTCTTCTCCTTCAGGCAATCCAGCCAGGTCATCGTCGATGCCCTGGGCCGCGAGGATTCCTTCCTGGTGTTCCTGTCCGATCCCGCCCTGGCCAAGACGCCCAACGGGTTCGTTTCGACGCTCATGCTCTGCGCCACCGTGCAGTTCCGCTTCAGCATCCCCTTCCTCAACGTGCTCTCCAAGGCCGACACCCTGGAGGAGAGACAGCTGCAGCAGCTGGAGGGTTGGGCCGGAGAGCCGGACGCCCTGTATGCCGCGCTCACCGAGGAGGACTTCAGCGCCCGCAACGTCCAGAGCATCGAGTTCCTGAGGGCGATGGAGAGCGTGGGCGTTTACCGCGAGCTCACCCCGGTCTCTTCGGAGGCGCCCTCCGGCATCGAGGACATCTACAACGCGGTGCAGCAGTCCATGGAGGGCGGCGAGGACCTGAGGTCGGATTGAAATACCTGCAGCTTCCTCATACCGGTAGCATGGCGCGCCAGGTCATCATCCAGCAATGCCCCCAGTGCAAGTCCACGAACATCTTCTACGATCTGGGAGGGGTCACTGGAAGGGTCTATCGATGCCACGACTGCGATTACATCGGCCCTGTGGTTATCGAGACCGAGCTGACCGAGGATGAGGTCAAGGCCCTGGAGCAGGCCAGAGGGGATTTGGAGAAGTCCTCCGCCGAGGGCCCGGCCCCGCGCAAGAAGAGGTTCTTCCGTCGCTCTCCCGAGTAGGCGCTTCGCGTCATCCGTCGAGGGCATGGCCGGGCATGGCCATTAAAAAGGAAGCAGGGCGGCCCCTCTCATTAGCAATGACCCTGATGCCCAGGGGCCGAAGAGATCTCGATGGGTAATGGTCCTCCTCAGATCCAGAGCGGCCGGAAGGCCTCATCCCATCTGAGGGCTCATAAGGGAATCATTCGGCATGTGAGCTGGACATGGGGGAATGAATTCCCGGCAAGGCCGGGAGGAAAAAATCCGGACCAGGTCAGGCGAACATGACGCCCGACTCGGTGCACTTGGGCTCCTCGATCTCCAGCACCTTGGTGATGGCCCGCTCGAAGTCGCACATGCTCACCGACTCCCGGTTGTCGCGGATGGCGAACATGCCCGCCTCGGTGCATATGGCCTTGATGTCCGCGCCGGTGGCGCCCTCTGTCTTGAGGGCCAGGTCGGTGTGGTTCACGTTCTGGTCGATGGCCATCTTGGTCATGTGGATGCGGAAGATCTCGTTCCGCCCCTCGTAGTTGGGGATGGGCACCTCGATTATGCGGTCGAAGCGCCCTGGGCGCAGCAGTGCCTCGTCCAGTATGTCCGGGCGGTTGGTGGCCCCGATGATCTTCACATCGCTTATGGGGTTGAAGCCATCGAGCTCTGCCAGGAGCTGCATGAGGGTCCGTTGCACCTCCCGGTCGCCGGAGGTCGCCACCTCCAGGCGCTTGGCCCCGATGGAGTCCAGCTCGTCGATGAACACTATGCTGGGGGCCTTCTCCTTGGCCAGCTCGAAGAGCTCGCGCACCAGGCGAGCTCCCTCGCCGATGTACTTCTGCACCAATTCGCTTCCCACGAAGCGGATGAAGGTGGCGTTGGTCTGGTGGGCCACGGCCTTGGCGATGAGGGTCTTGCCCGTGCCCGGGGGTCCGACCAGCAGCACGCCCTTGGGCGGCTCGATGCCGACCTTCTTGTAGAGCTCGGGCCTCAGGAGGGGGTCCTCCACGGCCTCGCGGACCTCCAGTATCTGCTCGTCCAGGCCCCCGATGTCCTTGTAGGACAGGCTGGGCTTGTCGATGATCTCCGCGCCGATGACGATGGGGTCCAGGGAGGGCGGCAGGACGCCCATGACCGCCAGGGTCTGCTTGTTGAGGGCCACCCTGGCCCCCACCTCCAGGTCCTCGGTCGGGACGTACTCCGAAGTGGAGACGATGAAGTCCGGCCCGGTGGAGCTCTTGACGATGACCCGGCCGTCGGCCAGGATGTCCTTGATCGCGCCGATGATGAGCGGTGGCGACTTCAGGCGCTCCATCTCCGAGCGCATGCGCTTCAGCTCTTTCTGCAGGCGGAACAGCTCGCTCTCGACATAGCGCTTCTCCCCCTCCACGCGCCTAATCTCCTCGAGCAGCTCGGTGTTCCTTCGCTCCAGGACCTCTATCTTCTCCCGCATCTCGTTGATGAGTTCTTCCACCTGGGGCTCCTTCGTGTGCTTCACCTCAAGGTCCGATTGCATCCACAATATAAAGGGGGCAGCTATTTGAAATCTTCTGAAAGAACTCATCGGACTGGCATCCATATCGATAACGATAGCGCACCTTGAGAATGACATCTGGATAGCCCTTTTTTTCGATGTTTGAGAACTGATATTATATTATCTCAATCGATAATAATAAGGGCTCTGTCGCCCCGAGGAAGGCGAGGGTCGCGCGCCCCGGGCTAACATTAGCAACTATTATTTAGCGACTCGGAATTGAGTACCGGAGATGGGCATGATCTGCGAGCTTTGTGGCAAGGAGGTGCAGGAGACCAGGTCCACCTGGATCGAGGGGGCGCAGATGAAGGTATGCAAGGACTGCCAGCGCTTCGGGGACAAGGCCAAGGCAGGGCCCAAGGAATCGCCCACCAAGGTGGTCATCGCCTCCCGCCTGGAGCAGCGGGAGCGCAGGATGCGCACCAAGGACATCTACAAGGAGGAGGAGGTCTTCGAGCTCGTGGACGACTATGCCGCCCGCATCCGGGACGCACGCAACGCCCGGGGCTGGAAGACGGAGCAGCTGGCCGCCAAGATAAGCGAGAAGGCCTCGACCCTCTCCAAGGTGGAATCGGGGCACCTCAAGCCCGACGACGCCCTGGTGGCCAAGCTGGAGAAAGAGCTCAACATCACGCTCATCGAGAAGGTCCCGCTGGTAAAGCCCGAGGCCAAGAGCGCCAAGCATGGCGGG
>JALOTM010000179.1 GCA_025457905.1 Methanomassiliicoccales archaeon | reverse complement strand
GGCTGCGCCATGACCGCCCTCTCCACCGGGCTGCCGCTGTTCTACACCAGCCGGGCCGTCCAGGGACTGGGTTTCGCCTTCGTGCAGCCGGTCATGGTGGCGGTGCTGGGGGACCTGGTCGGGCCGGGCGAGAAGGGCAGGACCATGGGATGGCTGACGGCGGCCACCACCGGAGGGGTCATGCTCGGCCCGCTGATCGCCGGCTTCGCCGCGGCGGTGGACTGGCGCCTGGCCTTCATCGCCATAGGGGCCTTCTCCATCGCCCTCGCGCTCCTGATCCAGGCCCTGCTCAGGCTCCCCAAGGCATGCCACAGGAATGGCGAAGGCTCGCTGAGGTCCAACATGTCCCTGGCGGCCAGGAGGCTGGGCGTTCTCATGCTCGCCCTGACGGGGTTCCTGCACATGCTGGTGTGGATCGCCACGCAGGCCTTCGCCTCCGACAGCCTGGGCCAGGACTATTCCGCCTCCTCGCAGGTCATCGGAGAGGTTCTGGCCTTCGCGGCCCTATGCAGCATCGCCGCCTCCCGCATCGGCGGGGGCATGGCCGACCGCTACGGCCGCTACGGCCCCGTCCTGGTGGGCACCTCCATCATGGTGGCCTCGCTGGTCGCCATGTGGCTTTGGATCCCCGGGATCCTGGCGTACGCCGGCTACCTGGCGGTGTTCGCCTTCGGCTCGGCCATGTCCTGGGCCTCGCTCCTGACCCTGACGGTGGAGCTCATCCCTTGGCTGCGGGGCACCGTCTCCTCCATGTTCACGAGCGCAGGGTTCGTGGGCGGGGCCTTGGCGCCCATCGCGCTCACCCCGGTGCAGACGCATTTCGGGACGCCAGCGGTGCATTTGGTCAGCGCTGGCCTATGCTCGCTCATCATGATCAGCATCTCGCTGGTGGGCTGGGACGTCCGGAGGCATGGGCCGGGCTAGCGCTACGGTCCCAGGTCCCTGCCCAGAAGATGGGTGGGCGTGGAGCCGGTTATCCGCAGCCTGATGCGGTCCCCCAGCCTCTGCGGGCCCTGCACCACGATGGGGACGTAGCCGTCGTCGCGGCATATGAACGTCGTCCCCTTCCCCGGCTCGGTCACCAGCGCCTCGGCCTCCTGGCCCTTCCGGGCGGAGTTGATCTCGGCGGCGATCTCGAAGCGCAGCCTGGCCAGCTCCCTGGACCTGTCCTTGGAGATGCGGCTCACCACCTGCCCCTTCATGCCCTCGGCCTCGGTGCCAGGCCTCGGCGAGAACCTCGTGACGTTGAGGATGTTCGGCCTTGCCCGACGGACGAGCTCCAACGTGGCCCGGTGGTCCTCCTCCCCCTCCCCTGGAAAGCCGGTGATGACGTCGCTGGAGAGCGTGAGCCGGGGATGCGCCCTGCGGAAGCGCTCCACCTGCCCCTCGAACTCCTTGGCCGTATAGCCGCGGCCCATGCTCCCGAGCAGGCGGTCGCTCCCGGTCTGGACCGGTAGATGCAGGAATTTGTAGACCTTGGGGGAGCGGTACGCGTCCGCGAGCGGCTCCACGATGTCGCGGAGGCTGTCGGGGTTCATCATGCCCACGCGCACGCGGAAATCCCCAGGGACCTCTGTGACATCGTGGAGCAACCTGGCCAGGTCTGTCCCGATGTCCAGGCCGTAGCATCCCGTGTCCTGCGCGGTGAGCAGGACCTCCCTGCTCCCCGCACCGACGGCGCCCCTGACGGAGCCGACGATCCTCTCCGGCGCATAGCTGGACAAGGTCCCCCTGGCCCGCTTGGTGATGCAGTAGGTGCAGGACCCCAGGCAGCCCTGGGCGATGGGCACGACCGCGGTCACGCCCCATCCGGGCTCGGGGAAGAACAGGCCGCGCCCCTGCCCGAACCTCTTGCGCATCTCCTCCTCGAAGTCATCGTAGTCCAAGGGCGCCATGACCAAGGCCCTCGGGAACCTGGCCAGGACCTCGTCCCGCATGACTGAGGCCATGCAGCCCGTCACCACCAGGTCCTTCCCCTGATCGACCAGCTGCCTCATCCTCTTGAGGATCTTCAGCTCGGTGGCCTTGATGACCACGCAGGTGTTGATGACCGCGACATCCGCCTCCTCGCAGCTCTCGACGAGCTGGAACCCGAGCCGGAAGAGCTTCTGCTCCAGGAGCAGGCCCTCGCCCTGGTTCATGGTGCATCCGTAGGTCTCGACCGCGGCCTTCACGGATAGGCCTATCCCCTTCGGGTATTTATCTTGTCGAGCCGGAAGAGGCAAGGATGGCCTCTGCCATTACCCTCGGGGATTCAAGATGGGCGGCAGGAGAGCGGACGGGAAAGGCGTCGAGAAGGACCTTGAGGGAGCGCTGGCCAGGATAGAGGCGCTGGAAAGGGAGATGCGGTACGTGATCAAGTTGAACGCCCTGAACGAGTTCCTTCTGCGCTACGGGAGGAAGGCCTACTTCCTCTTCGGCCCCTTCGACCAGGAGTCTGCCCTCTCCAAGCTGGACCGGGACTCCAACTGGCCGTGGAGGGAGGTCAACCGACGCTGCAACTACTGCGGCTGCTTCCTGTTCCCGGCCAAGGAGATGGACCGCGACCCGCCCATGAACACCATGGGCGTGGACTTCGAACATACAGTGCGCGACCACATCCTGGAGAAGAGCGCGCAGGCGGCGGAGTTCGACCCCGAGGTCCGGGACGCCATGCTGCGAGAGCCGGAGAGATACCTCCACTACTATTATGCCAGGGGCCGGAAGGTGCCCTTCGGCGATTACACCGTCCTCTACTTCCACGCGCCCTGCTTCGAGAGCATCCTGGACGGTGAAGGACCATGGACCGGCAGGGGCCCGTTCCTGGGGAACGATTGACCCTCGCAGACCGCTCTGCTCGTGCTAGAGGTCCAGGTTGGTCTCGATGAGGTCCATTCTGAACTGGTCCTGGTCCAGCCTCTCCATGCGCACGAGCACGCCTTGGCGAACGAAGAGGTCCTCCCTCCAGCGGTCGTCGGTGCCGTTTCCCAGGCGCAGTACGAGGAGGTGGTTGCATTCCAGGGGCCCGTAGGGCGTCTGCAGGGTCTCGTTGCCGACCAGCTCCACCGCGAAGGGGCCCGCGGAAGGGTAGGGGCAGAAGGCCACGCCCAGGCTGGTGTTCTCCAAGGGATGCACGGACTCGCCGCTCAAGATGGTCTGTGGTGGTTGGGCGTCGGTGGTGATGGTGAGGTTCAGGACCATCCCCTCCTCGGCCACGCTCCTCACCAGGTAGTCCCAATCCGTCGCCTGCCCTCCGCCAGCGCTACCCCCGGTCTGGTGGTAGAGCAGGTGGTCCCCATCCCTCGGGGACCAGGCCCGGATGGCCGGCCCT
>JALOTM010000178.1 GCA_025457905.1 Methanomassiliicoccales archaeon | reverse complement strand
TACCTGCACCCCAATGAGGCCTTCTCTATCAAAACCCTTCCCCCGTCCCGGGCGAGCTGCTTGCTCATCCCCTCCACCACCAATGGCCGGAGATGCAGCGGGGAGTCCAGCACCAGGCTCTCATATTCCCCTCCCTCCCCGCTGGGACTGATCCCTTTAGAGCTGCGAAGGCCCATGAGCTCCTGGAGAGCCTCGTCGTCCAGGGTCCTCCCCAGCCATTCCGGTCCCAGCCCCTCGGCCATGACCGCGACCACCATGGCCCTGGTGCCTGAGGCTATGATGTCCCTCATCAGGGAGGCCTGCTCCTTCCGCCACAACGGCGAGAAGACCCTCAGGCCCAGGCGCTCGCAGACGCCGTTGATGCGGTCCCACTGGTAGTCGGAGGCCACCGCCCCCGTGACCACCCCCTCCACCCGTACCATGGAGAGGGCCCGGGCCAGCGCGTCCAGGTCCCCGTCCTCGGTGCCGTCGCTGCGCACCGTTACCATGCTGCGCCCCATGGCCTCGGCCATTAGGGGGAGGAGGTGCAGGTTGGGCGTGTGGAAGACCATGGAGAAGGGGTCCCCCGGCAGCACGCTGACCAGGACCTGGACCTCGTGGCCCATCTGCTCCATGAGGTATGCGGCATAGGTGGAGTCCTTGCCCCCGGAGAATAGCGCGGCCAGCCTCATCCTCCCTATGAAGGGGGTGCGGGTATATGCCCCTTGCCGCGGCAAGGTAGGGTTTTATCCCCGCACCGCCGTCCAGGATGCGCCATGTACTGCCCCAAGTGCGACAGGACCATCAAGAAGGAGCGGCTGGAGGCCCTGAGGAAGGAGCTCGCGGAGCGCTATCAAAGGGACCAGCTGGAGAAGGGGCGGTGCCCGGTGTGCAGCACCCCGCTGCTGGACCTGGAAGAGGTCAGGAGGAAGAAGGATGCGCGTTGAGGAGCTAACGTCCGCCGAGTTCGCCAAATTCATGAGGAAGTCGCCGGTGGCCTTCGTGCCCTTCGGGGCCACGGAGGCGCACGGGCCGCACCTCCCGCTAGGGACCGATTCGCTGCAGCCAGAGGCGCTTTGCGATGCGCTCGCCGACCGCTTGGACGGCCTGGTCTTCCCGCCCGTGCGCTACGGCCACCACTCCTCCACGCGCAACATGCCCGGGACCATGGCGCTCAGCTACGACACCCTCCGCTCCCTTACAAAGGACATCCTGGAATCACTGGAGAGGAACGGTGTATCGCGGGCGGTCATCGTCAGCGGCCACGCGGGCTCTCTGCATCTGGCGGCGTTAAGGGATGCGGCGGAGGACTTCGTGCGCCGCTCGCCCATGAGGCTGATGGTGCTCACGGACTACGACATCGCCTATCGCTACCCGCTCCCCGAGGAAAAGGATTGGCCGGACGGGCACGGGGGGATCGTCGAGACCTCTAGGATCCTGGCCATACGTCCTGATCTGGTCAAGGACAAGAGGCCCCGGGGGCTGTTCCAGGACAAGCGCTTCATGATAGTGGCCAACCCGGAGACCTGCATGCCCGAGGGCATGGTCGGGGACGCCACCAAGGCCAGCGCCGAGCTGGGCGGGAAGGTTAACGCCTTCATACTCGACAGGTTGGCGGAGCTGGTGGAGAGGAACCTGATGGAGTGAGGGCCATGGACAGGAAGAGGGCGGCGGCGGAGAGGGCGATCGGAATGGTCAGAGACGGCATGATCGTCGGCCTGGGCACGGGGAGCACCTCGGCCCACGCCATCGAGCTTCTGGGGAGAAGGGTGGCGGAGGGGCTTAGCATCAGGGGAGTGCCCACGTCCCTCGGGACGGAGCAGCTGGCCATCAAGGCCGGCATACCATTGACCTCGCTGGACGAGGTGGAGAGGGTGGACCTGACCATCGACGGCGCGGACGAGGTGGACCCCCACCTTGACCTCATCAAGGGCATGGGCGGCGCGCTGCTGAGGGAGAAGATAGTGGCCTTCGCCTCCGAGGAGGAGGTGATCATAGTGGACGATTCCAAGCTCGTTCAGGTCCTGGGGACCAAGTCGCCACTTCCGGTGGAGGTCCTGCCCTTCGGGCACCTGCGCACGGCGCGGGCCCTCGAGACCTTGGGATGCAAGGCCGTACTGAAGGGGGGGGCAAGGCCCTTCGTGACGGACAACGGCAACCTGGTCTACGAGTGCAGGTTCAAGTCCATTGACGAGCCGGAGCGCATCGAGGCGGAGATGCACCTGATACCGGGGGTGGTGGAGTGCGGCCTGTTCCTTGGCCTGGCCACTAAGGTGGTAATCGCCTCGGAGAGGGGGATCGAGGTCAGGAGCAGGGGGGCCTAGCTCAGACCTGCTGCGTCAGGACCGCGTTCTTGAGCGCCTCGATGTTGGCCTCGATGCGCTCGATCCTCTTCCTCTCTTCCTTCTCCAGCGCCTCCACTATCTTCTCGAAGGAGATGGACAGCTTGTAGGCATGCACCGGGCGCCCCTTTCCCTCCTTCTTGATGTCCCGCTTATTGACCCATTTGCGGCGCCTCAGCTCCTGCATGGCGATGGAGACCTCTGGCTGCCTGAGCGCCGTGGATATCTCGATCTCGACGGAGGTCGTCTCTTCCTTCTTGCGCAAGAACGCCAGCGTCTTGGCCACGTTCTTAGGCATCCCGGTGTTCATCAGCATCTCCACCAGGGTTTCGTCCTTCTTGCTTAGGCCTCTCTCCCCCATAAATTTCACTCCATGAAATATTATTTTGTCCATATATACCCTTTTCTATTAAGCCCAAGATTCAAATGTCTGGCTACCATCTGGACGGTGGTGACCAGGACACCTGACCCCATAGTAAAAAGGGTTGTGCTTTTCATCCGAAACTTCGAAAATTATACCTGCTATAAAAAAGATACGATATTTATCGAGGGACGATTTTTCGTATTTATCCTGCTGGCTAGGATAAATGCATTAACAATGTTAATATCGCCCAAGGCGAAATTATATCGTTTTTAGATATATAGTTTGACCCCATGACCTCCTTCTATCGAACGGAGAACCGAGCGCCCAATTTGAGGAGGCTGACCATTCCCTCGGTCCGGATCAAGTCCTCTTCCTCAGCAGGATCACCAGCGCTGCGGCCAGGACCGTAACGGCCGCCAGGATCGAGCCGATGATCAATATGGACCCGATTTCCATCGCATTGGCCTCGACCTTGAATTCTGTTGAGTACGCCCAGTAGGTGTACTCACTGATCGAGGCCGTGGCCTTGATATGATATTGGCCTTCCTTGGCATTTTCTGGAATAAGGATGTCGCAATAGAAGCCGCCTGTCGAGTCCGTCACCAGTTGCTGCTTCTCCCCCACCGAAATGCCATCGCCATCGATCAGTTCG
>JALOTM010000177.1 GCA_025457905.1 Methanomassiliicoccales archaeon | reverse complement strand
CTCTCCATCTCCCAGGGATGCGTAGAGCGACTCCTCGAACCAGTACCTCGCGGCGACCACGAAAACCGCCATCCCGAACTCGTCCAGCACCGTGGCCAATGCGGCCTGCCTCTCCTTCACGTCCTTGGCCTCGGCCAGGAGGCGCTCGGTGAGCAGCAGCTCTCCGAAGGTGCTCCCGCACTCGGCGATGCAGGAGCCGATATCGCAGTTGACCGGGGCCTGTTCCCGGGTGTAAAGGTAGGCGTGGACCGCATGGCCCAGCTCGTGTGCCAGGGTGTATACATCCCCCAGCCTGCCGTTGAAGCTCTGCAGGACGAAGGCCCCCTTGCCCGCAAGCCAGGTATGGCAGAAGGCACCGGGTGTCTTCCCTTTGCGAACCTCCCCGTCGATTCTCCGGGCGGTGAACATCTCCTGCACCCAACGGCCGAACTCGGGGTCGAACTCCGAATAGGCACGCGTGACCAGGGCCCTCGAGGACATCCAATCGTAGGTCACGTCCCCGGAGGAGGGCAACGGGGCCATGAGGTCCCAGTTGCCCATCCGGTCCAACCCCAGCAGCTTGGCCTTGACATTGAGGTAGCGCCGGTACAGCGGGGTGTTGCGCTCCACGACGCGCATCATGGCCCTGATGGCATCCATGCCCACATCGTTGGCCATGAGGCTCTGGGTCATGGGGTCGGGGTACTTGCGCCATTCGCAAACGGTGAGGTGGTCTGCGCAAACCGCGCGCAAGGCCGCCGCGAAGACCATCTCGTCCCTCCCGAGGCCTCCCAGGACCGTGGCGTAGGCCGTCCTGCGCTGCTCCCTGTCCGGGTCGGTGAACAGTCCCACGGCCTCCCCGTAAGACACGTCCCTCTCCGCGCCATGCACGGCCATATGAAAGCTGCGCGTTCCCAGCCAGTCACCATGCAGCTGGCTCCAGGCCACCACTCCGTTCCGGTCCTTGGCCATCATCAGCTGCTCCTGCTCCTCGGGAAGCAGGTGCGGGGCCCGGTCCTTGATGCGCTCCAGGTAATGGCGGTACTCATGGAGGTCTAGTCTGCTGAGCAGCTCTGGCCTGGCCAAGAGGAGTTGCCCCAGCTCGATCTCCACGAAGGCCAGGGCCTGGCCCACCTTCACCGAGGCGTTGCGCATGGCATCGTTGAGCTGCTTGGCCGTCTCGTCCGTGGAATCGGCGGCGTAACGCATGGAGCAGAACCCCATCACCCCATCGAACTCCAGAAGGAAGGAGTCGAGGCTCTTCATGAGCTTCAATATGCCATCGACGTCCATCTCCCTGACCTGGCCGGAATAGAGCTCCCGGATCACGTTCGCGGCGCGGACCATCTCCTCCAGCTCCTCCTTGATCTTCTCTGGTCTTACGCTCTTAACGAAAACGCTCAGGTCCCATCTCATCTCGATAGTCAAGGTCTCACCGGGATACGGGGCAATGCCCGTTTCGGCACAAAGCCTTTGCCCATGCCTTCCTACCAACTCGCCAGTGCCAAGACCTGATGGGCCCATAACCATTATGTCCTCCGTAGCCCAAGTGCATCGGGGATCTAGTGGAGTGCCCAAGCTGTCACAGGGAGATGGAGGAGGGGTTGCTGGAGCTACAAGCGAGCTCCAGGATCGGCGTGTACTGGTCCTTCGTGGACGATTCAAGAGGGGTCGATGCTCAAGGCCTGCCTTTCATGGTAACGGAGCGCCTCGGCAATACCTCTCTCTTCGGTGGCAGGACCAAGATGAAAGGGGGCATGTGCAGAGGATGCGACCTCATCGTCTTCCGCCTCTCCCCCTAGGGGGGAGGATGCTGACGAGGATGTACGAAAAAGAGGTCAGTGGGCGGACCGGCTGTCCGCCCGCGCACATTAATGTTAATAAAGCGCGGTTTATCCAACGATGCCTATGAAGCTCGACGTCATCTCCATCCTCGACCTGGAGGCGGACCTGGAGGACGTGATAGCCTCGTCCATGCGCCTCAAGGCGGGAGCCCTAAGGGACGCTTTTCCACTTAAAGGCAAGACTCTAGCCATGATATTCGAGAAGTCCTCCACCCGCACCAGGGTGTCCTTCGAGGCGGGCATGGCGCAGCTGGGAGGGCACGCCCTCAACCTCAGCCCCAAGGAGCTCCAGCTGGGCCGGGGAGAGACCATAGCCGATACGGCCAAGGTCCTCTCCCGATACGTGGACTGCATCATGTACAGGGCCTTCGACCACGGCATGATGCGCGACCTGGCCAAGAACGCCACCGTGCCGGTGATCAACGCCCTCGACGACCTCGAGCACCCTTGCCAGGTCGTCGCCGACCTCATGACCATCCTGGAACGCAAGCGCAGGTTCCAGGGCATCAGGCTGGCCTACGTGGGCGATGGGAACAACGTATGCAACTCCCTGATGCTAGGCGCGTCCCTGGTGGGCATGGACTTCGTCTCGGCCCATCCCGAGGGCTACGGTCCGGACAAGAAGCTCAGGGCCAAGGCGGCCGCTCTGGCCAAGAAGAGTGGGTGCGAGTCCTCGCAGGTGGTGGACCCCATCGAGGCGGTGAAGGGCGCGGACGTGATTTACACGGACACCTGGGTATCGATGGGCATGGAGGAGGAGGCCGAGGAGCGCCTCAGGGCCTTCCAGCCATATCAGGTCAATGCGGCCCTGGTAAGGAAGGCCAAGAGGGGCCGCATCGTCATGCATTGCCTGCCCGCGCACCGTGGCCAGGAGATCACCGATGAGGTCATGGACGGCCCCGACAGCGTGGTCTTCGACCAGGCCGAGAACCGCATGCACACCGAGAAGGCCATCCTCCTTAGGGCCATCAGGTGATCCTGCCAGGTCTTGTGCGAAGCTGCGCCGCGACCTTCCCATCCAACGCGGCCAGGAAATCCTTGACTCTAGGCTCGGGCACAGTGGCCCCGGCGGCAATGTCATGCCCTCCTCCTGTGCCCCCCACGGAGGCGGCGGCATCCCTCATGGCCGAGGACAGATCAAGCCCCCTGGCGATCATGCCCCGGTTGCCACGCGCGGACACCTTCACCTTTCCATCGGAGCGCATCATGGAGACGAGGGGCAGGTCGTCGCTCACCTTCCCTGAGCCCAGGACCATCCCCACCACGATGCCCACGGTGGTGTCGCGGAAGACCTCCTTCTCCTCCCTGCCCTCCGGCCCGTTGACCAGGACCCGCTCCGGCAGCAGATAGGAGCCGTCCGGCCTCAGCACTTGGATGCCTTCCCTCCTCTCCAGGAGGGGACCGGACCGCTCCTCGGAGAAGAAATAGTTCAGCGCCTCGATGAGGTTCTCCCGGTGGTTTCGCAGCTGCACCAGCGCATCCTCCAGCCTCTCCTCCTTCTGCTTCCTTCCCACGCTCCCGTCGTGGATG
>JALOTM010000176.1 GCA_025457905.1 Methanomassiliicoccales archaeon | reverse complement strand
GTAGGTGGTGCCGCCGATGGTCCCCAGGTCGATCCAGACCTGGGTCGCGTAGACGGGGGTCCCGTCCCCGGTGAAGAACTCGTACGCCACCAGCAAGGCGAGCGCGCATGCCGCTGCCACCGCCCCGACCACGAAGTAGCCCCCTCCCTCGGGTGTCTTCTTGCCCAAGGCGGCGGCCAGCAACAGTCCGATTATGGGGAGTATGGGTATGAGCCAGGTGTAGTCTACGAAGGCCATCTTACCACCTCAGGGTGTTGATCTCGGTCAGGTCGATGGTGTCATGCGTCTTCTGCAGGTTGAGCAGGATGGCCAGGCCTATGGCCACTTCGGCGGCGGCTATGGCTATGGAGAAGAGCGCGAACACCTGCCCGGAAACGTCATGGTTGTACACGGCGAAGGTGACGAAGTTGATGTTGGCGGCGTTGAGCATTAGCTCGATGCACATCAGGACCACGATGGCGTTCCTACGGGTGAGGACGCCGAAGGCGCCTATGGCGAAAAGTATGGCCGCCACCACCATGAAGTACTCTTGGGGGATCATTCCCTCTCCTCCTGCGCGATGTACACGCCACCGAGCATGGCGGCGAACATCAGGACCCCCAGAACGATGAGTGTGGGGCCGAAGGAGCTGAACACGGCCTCTCCTAGGTCCTGGCTGGTGAACTGCATGGGCTCTCCCTCCCAGCTCATGGTCAGCAAGCTGCCCAGGATGATGAAGGCCAGCGCGGTCACGGAGACCACGGCGGAGGCGGTGCGGATCCGATCAGAATTCACACTGACCACCTCCGCTCAGGCGCCTCTTGGTGAGCATGACGCCGAACAGGATGAGCACGCAGACCGCGCCCACGTACACCAGTATCTGGATGATGGCGATGTATTCCGCTCCCAGGAAGATGAACAGGATCGCCACTCCGATGAAGGTGAAGGCCAGCCACGTCACATTCCGCACGATTTCCTTGGCGAAGACCACCAGCAGCGCCGAGCCGATGGTGTAGCCAGCGAATATGATGAAGAACACCATTTCCCAATCAATGCTCATCACTTCACCTCCTTCATGGAGATCGCATCCTTGGGGCAATTGTCCAGGCACTGCTCGCAGCCCACGCACTTCTCGGGGTCGAACTTCGGCCTCTTGATGGGCTTGCCCTTCTCGTTCTTGCCCTTCTCGTACATCTGCACCGCGTCCGCAGGGCAGACCTTCTCGCACTTGGAGCAGCCAATGCACTTCGCGTCGGCGACCTCGGGGTAATCGCGAATCTCCTTCCCGGTCTTCCTGTCCACGCCATACAGGCCCTGCTTGACCATGGCGGGGGTCGCCTCATAGACGTCCACGTGCAGGCCGGGGCGGTCCTCGTACTGCAGGCGGAATGGATCGTAGATGAGGTCCTGGCGGGTGAACTCGGCCAGCTCGTACTCGGGGGTCACCAGCATGGCGTTCTTGGGGCAGACCTCGGCGCAGTAGCCGCACATCATGCACCTCCCCAGGTTCACCTGTGGGCGCTCCACCTTGCCCTTGTCGGGCAGCTCCACCTCCACCATCTCGATGCAGGTGGTGGGGCAGATCTTCTCGCACATGTGGCAGCCGATGCACTTGTCCATTACCAGCCCGGGACGGCCTCTGTAGCCATCGGGGATGACCAGACGCTCCCATGGGTACTGGATGGTGTTGGGCTTGTTCACGGTGGTGCGTATCGTCTCCCGCGCGACCACGGCCATGGGCCGCAGCAGGATGCCGACCGGCTTGAGTCTCTTCTTAGGTGCCTTGTGCTCGGCCATCAGAACCAGCCTCCCATCTTCAGGGCAATGGCGATGCCCAGGTTGACCAGGGCCAGGGGCATGAGCTTGGTCCAGCCCAGGCTCAGGATCTGCTTGGTGGTGACACGGAATAGCGCGCCCCGGATCCATATGAACAGACCGAAGACCATGAACATCTTGAGCATGGTCCAGATCTCAGGCCAGATGAAGGACGGGCCGTCCCAGCCGCCCAGGAAAAGCAGCACGATCAGGCCGCTCGCCGCGAATCCCCTGACATACTCGGAGAGCATGATCAGGCCCCAGCGGAAGCCTCCGTACTCGGTCATCCAGCCCTCGACGAGCTCAGCCTCGGCCTCGGGCAGGTCGAAGGGTATCCTCTCCACCTCCGCGATGGCGGAGATGAGGAAGACGATGAAGCCGATGATCAGCGGGATGATGAACCAGACGGTGTCCTGCTGCACGGCCACGATGTCGAAGAAGTTCAGGCTGCCGGCCAGGACCACGACCGCCGCCACGGACAGCAGGATCGGGACCTCGTAGGCGATGAGCTGCGCCGCGGCCCTCATCCCGCCCATGACGGTGTACTTGTTGTTGGAGGACCACCCGGCCATGAGGATGGCGAAGGGTGCCAGCGAGAACACGGCGAAGACCACCAGCAGGCCGGCGGGCAGGTTGGCCAGGTAGAAGGCCGGCCCAAGCGGGATGAGGCACATCATCAGGCAGGACATGGCGATGAGCAGCACCGGGGCCAGGTTGAACAGCTGCTTGTCCACCTCGTCAGGGATGATGTGCTCCTTGATGAAGGTCTTAAGGCCGTCGGCGAAGTTCTGGAAAAGGCCCAGGAAGCCGACCTGCGTGCCGCGTCGGTCCATTAGCCTTCCCAGGGTCTTCCTCTCCTGCCAGATGAAAGTGATGGAGATGAGGAAGCCCACGAAGAAAACAATCAGGGCGGCCAGCAGGGTGGTGAGGAAGTCCACCACGCCGGGGGAGACAAACCAGCCCCCGACGCTTTCCCAGCCCAGGAGATTGTTGAAGGGCCAGGCGATCACCTGCATCAGCCAGAGCGCGATGCCGTACACGAATTGGTAGAGGCCGTTGGCGTCCATTCAGATCACCTGTCCGTCTCCCCGAGGCACATGTCCACCGAACCCATGATGGCGGGCACGTCCGCGACCTTGTATCCGACCAGCATGGCCGGCGCGGCCGAGACGGTGACGAAGATGGGGCTCCTGACCTTCAGGCGGTAGGGCCGGTCGTCGCCGTTTCCGATAACGTACATGAATCCCTCTCCACGCGGGTCCTCGACGTGCGCCCAGGCCGTCTTACCCTTGGGGGCGGTGCGAGGCGGCTTCACGCGGATGGGGCCCTTGGGCATCTTCTTGATGCATTGGCGGATGATGTTGCAGGACTCGCGCATCTCGTCCATCTTGACCCGGTAGCGGGCATAGGCGTCGCAGGTCTTCTCCACGCAGACGTTCCAGTCCACCTGGTCGTACATCTCGTAGGGGTCGTCGCGCCTGACGTCGTAGTCCACTCCGCTCCCCCTCAGGTTGGGGCCGGTCACGCCCAGGTTCATGGCCTGCTCGGCACTCAGGTAGCCC
>JALOTM010000175.1 GCA_025457905.1 Methanomassiliicoccales archaeon | reverse complement strand
ATCAGTATTTGTGCAGTATTATCCGGCACTTGACGCATCGCTCCGCCTTGACGTGGACTATCCCCCAAAGGTTGGACTCATAGATCCGCTCCCCTCCCACACCGATGCGGGAGAGCGAGGTGATGTCCTTCCTCCACTTGACGCCGGAGACAAGGCTCTCCGTTTCCAGCCAACCCTCCTCCATCGCCTCGCCGCAGGACGGGCACCTCATAATGCCGCAATATCTGCTTGTGGCATATAATACTTTGATACCGCAGCGCCAGGAATGGCCAAGGTGCCAAGGGGGGTGCGGCGCCTCGCGGGCCAGAGCTCGCGGGACTTTGGCGAAGGACCCCTGGATATATTTTAATAGCAACAGGTCCAAAAGAGAAGGAAGAGGCAATATGACGAGGAGCTTTGATACAGCAAGGCATGCGGCGCTCTCACGGGCGATCGCCAGGCGCATTGGTGTGGAAATGGACGCTGCGGGCGAGCTGGCCCTTCGGGTCCTTAACTACTTCGGCTTCGAGGACGAGGCCATAGACAACAGTCTGGACCAGGAGGATCGTCGCCTGTTCTACTTCCTGCAGGACCTGGGCCTTCTCAAGACCGCATGGGAGGAGGCGATGCTTCCCAGCGGCCGCATCTGGCGCATCTTCTATTGGTCCCTGAACGTGGAGAGCATCGAGGAGTACAGCAGGGAAGTGGAGACCCCCAAGGAGGAGGAGGGCCTTTACGAGGCACTCCCCGCTGCCGTCTGGGCCAGGGACGAGGTGAGGGCGGAGGGCGCCTAGGGACGACCGCTTCCTTTTTACATCTACCGTCCATACCCAGGATGGTAACATGCGGACGCGGAAGATCCTGGCCGTGGTCATGGACGGGTTGGGCGACAGGGCGGTAAAAGAGCTGCACTGGAAGACCCCGTTGCAGGCGGCCAACCGGCCTAACCTCAACTGGTTCGCGGAGCACGGCGCCACGGGCATCGTGGACATGATCTCCCCGGGCGTGAGGCCCGGGAGCGACACCTCGCACCTGGCCATACTCGGGTACGACCCCTATCAGGTCTACACGGGCAGGGGGCCGATCGAGGCAGCGGGCATCGGCCTGATGGGGGAGAAGGGGGACGTGGCCTTCCGATGCAACTTCGCAACGGTGGACCCCGAGCTCAACGTCATAGACCGGCGCGCCGGCCGCATCAAAGAGCCGGACACCACCGCCTTGGTGGAATCTCTGAGCGGCATGAGCTTGGACGGCGTCGATATCGTGGTGAGGGAGGCGACGGAGCACCGTGCGGTCCTGCTCCTGAAGGGCAGGGGGCTCTCCGCGAAGGTGACGGACGTCGACCCGCACGCCGAGGCGCACATCCATGAGGCCCAGGCGCTGGAGCACGAGGCGAAGAAGACCGCCAAGGTGGTGAACCATTTCGTAAGGCGCTCCTACGAGCTCCTGGACCAGCATCCTGTGAACACGAGGAGGCGCAAGGAGGGCAAGCCGCCCGCGAACATACTCCTCCCCAGGGGCGCTGGCATCTTCCCTGACATCCAGACGTTCCAAGAGAGATATGGCATGACCGGGGCGTGCGTGGCCGGCGTATCCCTGATCAAGGGGATCTGCCGGCTGTGCGGCCTGGACGTCGTGGAGGCGAAGGGAGCGACCGGAGGCTTGGACACGGACATGGTATCCAAGGCCATGACGGCGGTCCGACTCATGGAGACCTATGACTTCGTCCTCATGAACGTCAAGGCGGCGGACATCGCCTCCCACGATATGGACCCGTCCCTGAAGGTGAAGGTCATCGAGAGGCTGGACGAGATGGCGGGCGTGCTCCGCGAGAGGCTGCCGAAGGATGCCGTCATCGCCTTCCTGGCCGACCATTGCACACCCATAGAGCTGGGCGACCATAGCGGCGACCCCGTGCCCCTCATTATCTATTGCCAGGGCATGGTGAGCGATACCAACGCCAGATATGATGAGGGCTCCTGCGCCCACGGTGGCCTCGGCCGCCTGAGGGGCAAGGACGTGCTGCCGATACTCATCGACAAGGCCGGGCGCTCTGAGAAGTTCGGCGCCTGAGATTAATAAAGGAATTATAGCGGGAAGCAGCATCACGGCCCAATGAGGTATTGCTACTGCCCTACGTGCCGCGAGCTAAGGCCATGGAACTGGTATGCGCGGGGCAGCTGCGAGGATTGCCGAGCCAAGTGCGTGGTCTTCGATGTGAAGCGGTCCGTCTACGGATACCTGATGTACGCCTTGGACGTGGTGGCCGTGGCCCTGATAGCCCTTCATGTGGCATGGTACGTGCTGGGAGCAGGATGGGCCTCTTTCTACTCCGCCATTGGCCCCGACCTATCCGCCATCCTGATCTTCGGCCTGATATTCGCGTCCATCGCCTTGGCCTTCGTGGACATGGCCAAGACCTCCAAGAAGGCGCAGGAGCTGGTCAAAAAGGGCATCGAAAAGGTCTGAGCTCAGCACCTCCAGGCGACCAGCCTGAGCTCACATCCATCTCCAAGGACATCGTGCTCTAGCGAGGAGCAGAGAAGGTCCACGGACTCATCGCCATCCCCCGAGGAGACCAGCACCCATTCCGTCCCCTGGCGGTCCAACGACCAGATATAACTCCATCCTGGGCCGAGAAGGTCTTTCAGGACCTGGCTCGCCACCGCCTGGGCGCGCGGCGGTAGCCTCCATAAGTCCTCCTTCCAGCCGATCATCTCGGAAAGACGGACCTGAGCGCCTCCTTCCTCCTGGACTGTAACCCTCAGCAAGGTGCGGTGGACCGCGTCCAGGTCGAGTGAGGAGGTGTCCGACTCGAACTGTTGGCCAGCTCCGGAGAATGCCATGAAAGAGCCGAGTGCCACCATGGCGGTCAGGAACATCCATGCATCGAATAGGGCCGCCAGCCCCCCTCTTCGCTGATGAAGAGCGGTTCGCCGGGGACCCGCGTCTCCGCCAGCTCGCAGAGGATGCCCGAAGGGGAGCGGATGGTGCCGCGGAAGATGCGGCCGATGGTGTGTCGGAAGGCTTGCCGTTTGTCGGGGGAAGGATTGCGAAGCTCGTGGAGGAACCGCCAGAGCCGGAACCCGAAGACCTCGCCTCTCGTGACGCGGATCCGATGGCCGCGCAGGGTGACGTCGAAACCGAAATCGGCCTGCGAGAGCACCGCCAGGACGCGGCCGGAGAGGTCCGCGTCGCGGAAATCGAGGAGATCCTCGGGGAACCACTCCGATTCCGAGCGCGCGAGGTCGAGGAGGCAGCTCTCGAAGGTCTTCTTGAGTCCCCGAGCTCGCCCGTCGACCTCGCTCCAGATGCGCTCCCGAGCGTGGATCGCGTGGCGCCGGGTAGGGACGCTCGGCGAGGAGAGGCGGAGGTGCTCGAGGCC
>JALOTM010000006.1 GCA_025457905.1 Methanomassiliicoccales archaeon | reverse complement strand
GCCCTTCGACCTGAAGGGCGCGGCGGTCTTCCATGCCGGGCCCATCGTGCGCAAGGACGCGGGCAAGTGGAAGGTCATCGCCGCCGGCCCCACCACCAGTTCGCGCATGAACTCCCTGGAGCCGGAGTTCATCGAGCGCTTCGAGGTAAGGGCCATAGTCGGGAAGGGGGGCATGTCGCAGCCCACCGTGGAGGCCATGGCCAAGTTCGGCTGCGTCTACCTGGCCATGACCGGGGGCGCGGCCATACTGGGCGCCGAGGGCATCACCGACGTCAAGGGGGTGGAATGGCTGGACCTGGGGATGCCCGAGGCCATGTGGGCCCTGGAGGTCAAGGGCTTCGGGCCGCTCACCGTGGGCATCGACGCCCATGGAAACAGCCTGTACAAGCGCGTCAACGAGGAGGTCCAGGCCAATCTGCCGAAGGCCAGGGAGAGGCTCGGGATTTAGCTACTTCCTCTCCTCCTCAGGCTCCTCCTCTTCCTTGGCCAGGATCTCTGGCCTGTCCGCCGCCCGCGCCCTGATGAACAGGGCGAAGAGCATGAGCAGGATGGCCACGACCAGGGCCACCACCATCATGGAGTGCGTAAGGTCCAGGCCATCGATGAAGCCCTCCCCGCCCTGCATGGGCTGCCGGACCATGGAGACGTCCACCCGCAGCTCGGCGAAGGGCTGCAGGGATATGGGCACGCTCTTGTCCTCCAGCCCCTCTTTTACGAACAGGAGGGTATAGTCGCCGGAGGGGACGTCGTCGAAGCTGTAGTTGCCCAGGGAGTCCGTGAGGGCCTCCTGCATCAGCGAGCCCTGCGAGAGCAGCTGCACCTTCACCCCTGGCTCGGCCACTCCTCCCAGGGAGGCGACCCCGAACACCCGGGCCGGTTGGGGCACCAGGGTGAAGTTGAGCGACGTCATCTGCGCCGATGACACGAACACGGGGTCCGGGGCCAAGGCCGTCCAGTAGCCCTTCTTCTCGGCCTTGGCCACGTAGATGCCCGGCCTGATGCCCAGGATGTCGTAGCGACCGAAGGGGGAGGTGGTGTTGGCCGTGTAGTTCAACCCCCCGCCCGACAAGGTCACCGCGACGCCTGCCAGGGGCACCTCCCCGACGAAGGCGAAGCCGGTGAGGGTGCCGTTCAAGGGCGACATCTCGAAGTCCAGGCCGACCACCTCCGCCTGCACCTCCAACAGGTAATAGGTTATGTTGGCCGAGTGGAGGGCCAGCGAGGCGCTCACGTTGTAGGTGCCTGGCGACAAGGATATGTTGTACGTGCCAGCCGCATCGGTGACCGCGGAGCGCACCATCCCCTCGGGCACGGAGATGGCGATGACCTCCACGCCCTGCAAGGGAGAGCCCCGGTCGTCCGCCACGGTCCCGGAGACACCAGGGTCCCCGGCGGCCGCCAGCACGGGGGCGGTGATGCCAGGTAAAAGGGCCAGGAGCAGGGCGGCGACGATCGCTAGGGCGGCGGTCTTCCTCACTTTATCCCCTTCGAACTAATCTTTCCTGGCTTAATACCTTTTCTTGCTTCCCCGGCGGCCTCACCAACCATCCCAGCGCCTCTCCGCCCTGGGGGCGAGGCAGGCCCAGGCCTGGGCCTCCTCGAACGGCAGTCAGTCGCCCAGCAGCGCCCCTCCGGGGCTGATGCCCCCGGCCTTGCCCACCACGTGCGCCAGCATCATGACCTTGAATGCCAGCAGCTGCGAGCCGAGGCGGAACGAATCCTCGTACCAGGAGCGCAGGCGCTTCTTCTCCACCCTCTCCTCCTTCCCCAGGGGCCAGAAGACCACCAGGTCCCCATCCTGGTCCGTGCCCAGGTCCGCGGCCCGGGCCAGGTCCAATATCCCGTCGGGGGACATCTCCGGCCCACCGATGCCGGCGATGCCCTTGAGGAGTCCTTGGAGGGCGCTCGTCTCCCCCTTCCCCAGGAAACCGGGCCTGCCCTGGGCGAGCATGCCCCCCATCTCCTGCAGGGCATGCGAGACGGGCCAGGCCTTGCCCTTGACGTCGATCTGCGACCTGGCGTACGGGACCTGGACGCCAGCTCCCAGGCCCATGACCCAGCTCATCCTGAGCAGGTTGAGCCTCAGGACCTGGTCCAGGTCGTCCTCCAGCGCCTGGAAGACGAAGGTCGGCCCCAGCTTGGCGTTCTGCCGGCTCATGATGGTGCGGTAGCTGTTTAGCCGGTGTGCCGGCGCCTCCCAGAACCTCGGCTCCACCGTGCCCTCCCGCCCTTCGAAGCCCTTCACCAAGGCGCTGAGCGTCCTGGCGTCCACCTCGTCGAACCCATGGTGCAGCAGGTGCGCGAAGGCCTCGATGGCCTTCTCGTCGCTGCGCCTCACCTCGGCCACCTTGGCGCCCTGCGCCACGCGGAACGCCTTCGCCCCCAGGCGCCCTGACGCCTCGAGGTCCTCGATATCCTTGAGGCACGCCTCCCATTCCCTCCAGGGGAGCACGGCCTTCCCATCCACAAGCCTGAACCACTCCTGCCTCATGGATGGAAGGTAGCCACCCTTGCCGTGATAAACCTGACGACACGGCCGTCCAGGCGCCGTGGGGGCGGGCGGCGGGGCCGCCGGCGACGGCCCTGCGGCCGGCCGCCCGGGGTCACCACCCGTAGTACCATGTGACGGCCATCATGATCAACGTCAGCACGAAGAACACGGAGGCCGCCAGCCATTTGCGGCGGCCCGTATGCGCCGCGTACTTGTAGACGATCCACCCCACGGCGGTGGCAGCGATCAGTCTGGAGGTGACCAATGCCAGGCTGGTGAAGCCGAAGAGTATGAACGGGAGGATCACCGGGATGACCGCGAGGATGTCGCAGGAGGCGATGGCCAGGAGGGTCTTCCCGTCCTCCTTGTCCAGTTTATACCTCTTCTTGACCGGTGGACCGGCGTCGATGATGTCCTCCGCGAGCCGTGCTTTCTTCTCCTCCGAGAGGTTGCTGGCCATCGTGCCGTCCATCAAGGTACTAAGCCTCCCCCTCAGCATGGGGTCCTTCCGGTCCTTCCTCAGCCCATCGAGGAGCCTCTCATGGTCCGCCTCGTCGGTCAGGTCGCCATAGATGACCGTGAACCCATCGATGAGCCCCCATGCGATGTTCACACCGAAGGTGACCACGATGAGCCAGAGCGTTATCTCCCAACGGAAGAGGTCCAGGGCGATCCTGCTGTACCCGTTGATCATCCCGGTCACGACCGCCACCATGATGAAACCGTAGAGCCACTCCGCTAGCCATGAGCCATAGGACATGTAGCGTCTCTGGAAGGACGTGATGGGATCGACCAAGGCAAATCCCCAGGTTGGCAATATGCCATCCTTGACGTCCATTCGCAAGTGCCATATTTTTACATTGGGGCGGGGCCGGAGAGCCTCATCCGGAAGGGGCGCCGGTCGTCTTTCGACGCCCCCGGGAAAAAGTAGTAATAGCTAGGCGAGGAATCGAAGACGAATCGAGATTCGGCGGGTCGGTATGGAAAGAGTTGCTCACCGTCACAGCAAGAAGGAAGTGCTCGGCCTCATGGAGCCTCTCATCGAGGAGTGGTTCACCTCCAAGTTCGAGGACATGACCGAGCCCCAGTCCTACGCCATCCCCATCATCCACCGGCGCGAGAACGTCCTGGTCTCCAGCCCGACCGGCTCGGGCAAGACCATGACCGCCTTCCTGAGCATCATCAACGAGCTCCTTAAGTACGCCAAGGCCGGCAAGCTGGAGGAGAAGATCTACTGCGTCTACGTATCCCCGCTGAAGGCCTTGGCCAACGACATCAACCGCAACCTGGAGCAGCCGCTGCGGGAGATCGCCGAGCTGGCCCGCGAGGAGCACGCCGACATGCCCAAGATACGCGTGGGCGTGCGCACCGGGGACACCTCCCAGGCCGAGCGCCAGAGGATGCTCAAGCACCCCCCGCACATCCTCATCACCACCCCGGAGTCACTGGCGCTGGCGCTGGCCGCTCCCAAGTTCCGGGAGAAGTTCCTGGGCGTGGAGTACGTCATCCTGGACGAGATCCACGAGATCTGCGATTCCAAGAGGGGGGTGTTCCTGTCCCTCACCCTGGAGCGCCTCCAGGACCTGTGCAAGAGGGGCATGACCCGCATCGGCCTCTCGGCCACCCTCGCGCCCATCGAGGAGATCGCGCAGTTCCTGGTGGGCCACGAGGGCGGCAAGGCCAGGGACGTGAACCTGGTGGAGGTCAAGACCCGCAAGAACCTGGACCTCAAGGTGCTCTGCCCCGCGGACGACATGACCTCGCTCTCCTTCGAGATCACCAACTCCAAGATGTACGACATGCTCAAGGAGATGATCGACCAGCACCAGAGCACCATCGTATTCACCAACACCCGCTCGGGCACGGAGAGCGTGGTCTACAAGCTCAAGGAGAGGGGTCTGGAGAGCGTGGAGGCGCATCACGGCTCGCTGTCCAAAGAGACGCGCCTGGACGTGGAGGAGCGCCTGAAGAACGGGCAGCTGAGGTGCGTGGTCTCGTCCACCTCGCTGGAGCTGGGGATCGACATCGGCTTCGTGGACCTGGTGTGCCAGATCGGCTCCCCCAAGTCCGTGGCCAAGGGCATGCAGCGGGTGGGCCGGAGCGGCCACTCGCACGGCAAGACCTCCAAGGGGCGCATGATCGTCTTCGAGAAGGACGACCTGGTGGAGTGCGCGGTGCTGTGCCGGGCGGCGCATCGCTCCAACATCGACCGCGTCACCATACCCGAGAACTGCCTGGACGTGCTGGCGCAGACCATCGTGGGGATGAGCATAGAGAGGCGCTGGGAGGTGGACGAGGCCTATGAGGTGGTGAGGCGCTCCCACTGCTACCGCGACCTTCCCAAGGGGACGTTCCTGAGCGTGCTCAACTACCTCGGCTCCAAGGAGGGCTTCGAGGGGGTGTACTCCAAGGTCTGGTACGACGAGACGGAGGGCCGCTTCGGCAAGAAGAAGGGCGGCCGTATGATCTACTTCCTCAACCTGGGCACCATCCCCGAGGAGGCGAACTACAAGGTGGTAAACGAGCGCGGCGCCTTCGTGGGGGACCTCTCCGAGAAGTTCGTGGAGCGCCTGGCCAACGGGGACGTGTTCGTGCTGGGCGGAAGGTCCTACGAGTTCGCCCGGGCCAAGGGCATGAAGGCCTTCGTCAAGTCCGCCCAGGGCCGCAAGCCCACCGTTCCCTCCTGGACGGGCGAGATGCTCCCTCGCTCCTTCGACCTGAGCATGGAGATCGCCAAGTTCCGCCGGGAGCTCGCCTCCCGCCTGGACGAGCCCGAGGAGAAGCTGATCGAATGGCTGGTGCGCGATTTCGACATCGACCATGGCAGCGCCCGCTCCATCCTCTCGTACTTCAAGGAGCAGAGGTCCTCCGTGGACCTCATACCGGACGACCGCACCTTGGCGGTGGAAGGGTACATGGACAAGGCCGGGGGGCACAGCGTGGTCTTCCACTTCCCGTTCGGGAGGAGGGTGAACGACGCCCTCTCCCGGGCCTACGCCTTCCAGCTAACGCAAAAGCTGGGCTGCAATGTGAGCGTGAGCGTGGTGGACGACGCCTTCATGATATCCGTCCCCCGGAGCCTGAAGCTCAGGGACCTGGACGGCCTGGTCCGGAGCCAGGATTTGGAGGGCATACTCCGCAAGGCGGTGCGCGACTCGGAGATATTCAAGCAGCGCTTCCGCCACACCGCCGCCCGTTCCTTCATGATCCTGCGCAACTACAAGGGCCGCGAGGTCTCCGTGAACCGCCAGCAGGTGCGCTCCGGCTACCTCCTCGACTACCTGTCCAGCCTGCGGGACGTGCCGGTGATCGAGGAGACCTACCGCGAGATCCTGGAGGACGTCATGGACGTGGCCAGCGCCAAGGGGGTGCTCTCCTCCTTGGAGTCGGGCGAGGTGCGCCTGGCGTCCATAGACTTCTCCCCCTCGCCCTCGCCCTTCGCGCACAACGTCGTGCTGGCAGGGATATCGGACATCGTGCTCATGGAGGACCGCTCCTCGCTGCTGCGGGAGCTGCACCGCAAGGTCCTCTCCAAGGTCATGGAGGGGGACCTCGACCGCTTCGAGTTCGAGGAGGAGCTGGTCTCCGACTACTTCCGGGCCAAGCGCGGCCGGGTGGGGTCCAAGGAGGACCTCGTCCCCCTGCTCCGGCGCCTGGGCCCCCTGCACATGTTCAAGGAGAGGGGGCGGAGCGTGTACCCTTACGCCTCCCCCTCCAAGGAGCAGGTGGACGCCTGGGCCTCCGAGCTCCTACAAGAGGGCAGGATCGCCTCCGTCTACCTGGACGACGTGGTGTTCGTGGCCGCGGAGGACCTGCCCGCCTACGCCGCCCTGCTGCGCCGGGAGCGGGCGCTCACCGAGGCGGACCTGGCAGTCCTCGAGTCCCTCCAGGAGGAGAGGAGCGCCCCGGAGCTGGCGGAGGCCTTGGCCATGGACGTGGACAAGGTGGTGCGCTCCCTGCACGCCCTGGAGGTGACGCACCAGGCCGCCCGCTCCTCCTACAAGGGAGGCAAGTGGAGGTACCTCCGCCGCCAGCTCCCGCCCTATGACCGCCAGAGGGCCCTGGCGGAGGCCATAGCCACCTTCCTGGGCGCCTACGGGCCGGCCTCGGCGGAGGAGGTGGCCTTCGCCCTGGGCCAGGACGAGGAGGAGGTGCGCCGCGAGCTCTCCGCGCTCACCGCCGAGGAGGTGCTGGACGAAGGACGTTTCGTGGTCTCGGAGCGCACGCAGTACCTGCTCAAGCTCGACCACCTGCGCCTGCGCCAGGGGAGCTCCCAGGCCTTCGACTGCCGCACAGCGGACGCCTTCCGCCGGCACAAGCTGGCGGGCCCCTTCGCCGACGAGGAGGCGTGCCTGCGCCGCCTGGGCGAATCGGGCATGCTCCTGGACATCTACCGGCGCGTGGGCCACTTCGACAAGCGGCGCTGGGAGCGCCTGCGCTCCTCGGGGAAGGTGCTCCTGGGCCGGTTCTTCCGCGGGAGGGTCCGCTACATCCTGGCCGAGGACGCGGGCATGTACGTGAGCGCCTACCGCCAGAGCGCCCTCACCTCCTTCGACCAGAGGGTGCTGGACGTGCTCTCCTCCTTCGGGGGGCTGAGCATGAGGCAGCTGGTGGCGGAGATGGGGGTGGGCAAGGAGGAGGTCAAGGACTCCCTGGACCGCCTGGATCGGAACATGTACGTGGTGCGCAGGTACGAGGAGGGGGAGGACTGGTCGCGCGAGAACCTCTACATGCCGTACCAGGCGCCGGATTACCGCGGCGACGCCAAGCTGGAGATCGTTCGGCGCTTCCTGGCGGCCTACGGCCCGGTGCCCTTCTTCGCCATCACCGCCTACACCTCCTTCCCTCCCGACGAGGTGCGCTCCATCCTGCGCAGGCTGGAGGCGGAGAGCATCATGGTGGGGGACGCCCGCACCGAGGAGCTCCTGCTGCCGGAGGACCTGGAGGCGCTTCGCTCCTTCCGCCCCGGGCCCGAGGGGGTTAGGGTGGTGTCCCTCTACGACCCCGACGTCCAGCCCCTCTGGGCCGAGGTGGCCTCCCGGTTCGGCGAGGGCTGGGTGTTCCCCATCCTCTCCGAGGGTCGCCTGGTGGGGGCGGTGGAGAAGTGGAGCATGAGCGGCTGCGTGGAGGTGCGCGGCATCGACCTGGACGACCCGGCCCTGCTGCCGCAGGCGCTGGAGGCGCTGGACGAGGTCATGGCCTACGACCGGCTGCTGGGCTACGACATCCTGCGGGTCAAGGAGGTGCTGGGAAAGGGGACGTCCGAGCTGCCGGAGTCCTCCGCCAAGGCCCTGGGGTCGGCGGGCTACGTGCGAATCGGGGACCTTTACGCGAAGGGGAGGATGGTGGCGCGCTCCATGTCCCCCGCCGAGGTGATCTCCTACGTGTTCCAGAGGCAGAGGCTGTCGGGCAGGAAGCACGACAACGTGCTCACCGCGGTGAAGCGGACGGGCGGGGTGCGGGGCGACTGGGAGACCTTCCTGCGCTGCAAGGTGAAGGTGCCCATTAAAAAGCTGCACGAGCAGGGCCTGGTGGTGAGGGCCCTGGCCATACCCGAGTTCTCCACCTACACCACCATGGAGTTCGCCTCGCTGTACCGCGACGCCAAGGCGGTGGGGATGGACGACGACATGCGCGCGGTCATGAGCATCGCCGAGGAGAGCAGGTCGGTCTCCCGGCGCAAGCTCTTCGACCTCTCGCCGGTGGGCGAGCGCCGGACCTACGACGCCATGAGGCGCCTGTACCTGGGCAGCTGCCTGTGCATGGACGGGGCCAACCGCTTCAAGGCCGTGCCCTCGGGGGGCAGGGAGCCTCGTGAGGCCCGCAAGCAGGTGGTGCGCCTGCTCTTCCAGAACTTCGGCCTGATGAGCGCGGAGAACCTGGCGCGCTTCATGAAGTTCGAGATGCCCATGAGGGAGCTCCGCTCCATCCTGGCCGAGCTGGAGGACGAGGGGACGCTGGTCAAGGGGTTCCTGGTGCAGGGCGATGACACCGTGCACTGGATGCTGGCCAAGGACTCGGGCCGGGGGTTCGAGGCGCCGGAGGCGCAGTTCGTGCTCTCCCCCATGGACAACCTCTCCTACCTGCTGGCGCCGCAGATCAAGGAGCGCTTCGGGTCCTGGTGCTACGTCATCTTCACCGGGCCGGAGATGACCGGCGCCTTCCGGGCCAAGAAGAAGGCCAACGACCTGTACGTGACGGAGGTCCTGGGAGGGCCGGAGGCCAAGGCGGCCATGAAGGCGCACGTGCGCCTGCTGGGCATGACGATACGGGAGGGAGAGCCGGACGCGCGGGAGGAATGGGAGGTGCAGGAGTTCTACGACCGCACCCATCCCGGGGAGTGATCAGCGCTCCCTGTCCAGTATGAGCTGGGCCACCTTGCGGCCGGAGAGCAGCATGCCCCCGAAGATGGGGCCCATGCGCGGCGCGCCCATGACCGCGTTGCAGGCCATGCCGGTGACGTAGAGCCCGGGGTACACCTCCAAGGTGTTCTCCACGGTCATCTGCTCGCCCACCTCGGCCCACATGGACTTCTCGCCCTCGATGCGGCCGGTGGGGGTGCTGAGCCTGCCCACCTTGCGCTGCACCACGTTGACCACCTCGGCCGGGTGGCCGGTGCCGTCGATGACGTACTTGGAGCGGACGGCTATAGGGTCCACGTGCAGGCCGGCCACCTCCACCGCCGAGGAGTTGATGACCACCCCGCAGATGCGGTCCTGGCGGATCATGACGTCCTCCACGGTGATGGTGTTGAAGAGCCTGGCCCCGGCGTCGATGGCGCTGGCGATGAGCTTGGCGCTCGACTCCACGGAGTCGGCGGTGAAGTAGCCGTCGCCGCAGTCCTCGAGCCTGACATGGATCTCCTTGAGCAGGGACCTGGACTCCTCCTGGACGACGATCACCGGGAACGTCAGCCCGCCGCCCCACATGCCCCCGCCCGGGGTGAGCTTGCGCTCGAATATGACCACCCTCATCCCGCCCTTGGCCAGGTACCTGGCCGCGGTGAGGGAGGCGGGGCCGGCGCCGGCTATGATGACGTCCACGTCCAGGCTGGATAGGAACTCCCGGGCGTAGCGTTCGATGATCTTGCGCGATACCATGACCTCGTCGATGGGCATCTTAGGCTCACTCCTGCGGGCAATGTGCGATTTAGGATTTAGGGATGGTGCAAACTATCGTGAAATATATAGGTTGTTGGAAGCAGGCCCGAAGATGCTGACGGACTACCAGGCCCTAGCCCTCGTCCAGGTAGGCGTGGACCCGCTCGGCGTCGGCCCTTCTCCTGATCTGCGAGTACGCCTCGTAAGCGCGCCTGAGGGTCGATTCCCGCTCCTCCCGCTCCTCCAAGGCCAGGCCGAGGTCCTCCAAGGTCGAGGCCTCAGCCAACAGGCTGCCTGATAGCGAGGCCTGTCGTGCGGCCTCGCGGAGCTCCCTCAATGCCTTACCGCGGTCGCCGACCTTGCGGGCGAGCTCGCCAAGGCGGAGATGCACCACCGCCAGCCCGGCAGCATCGCCCACGCGTGCCAGCTCCTCCCTCGCCGATTCAAGGGCCTCCACCGCGCCCCCCTCCTTCCCCTCATCCTCCAGGATCGCGTCCAGTTCGATCTTGGCCCTGGCGGCCATACGGGCATCGTCCAGCCTCACGGCCAGCGCCTCAAGCGCCAACGCCTCCTGCTCAGCCTCATCCAACCTCCCGCACTCCCGGAGCTGTCGGACCAAGCCCTCCCGCAGCCGTCCCTCTCCCTGCGCCCCCCTCCCCTTCCTTCTGAACGGCGTACGATGCGCCGGCTCTGCCAGGGCCTTGCGCAGCAGCTCGATGCCCTCCGCCTCCCTTCCCAGGTCGGCGAACAGCTCGGCCCGGGCCACCGTGGCCTTACGGCACTCCTCCACCTCCCCAGCTCGATGGAAGGCCGCCTCGGCCTCAGCCATGCGCTGAAGCGCCTCCCCCTCCCTAGCCTGAGCGCGAAGCAACGAGGAGAGGTTCTGCAGAGCCCTTGCCTCCCCCACCAAATCCTCCGCTTGGTGCGCCAAGGCCACCGACCTCTCCATGAGAGGCTCGGAACGGGAGGGAAAGCCGTCGTCCCATTCCACCAAGGCCAGGTTGTTGAGGGCCGCCGCCATCACCCGCAGGTCCCCCAGGCGCTCGGCCACCTCCCAAGCGCTCTGGAAGCATGCACGGGCCTTGGCCAAGTCGCCTCTGCGGCGATGCGCCGATCCCAGGCTCATCCATTCCCCGGCCTCCCCCGCTCGGTCCCCTGAGGACTGATAGAGCCTCAACGCGCGCTCATGCGACTCGAAGGCCTGAGACCATCGCCTGGCCTCAGCCTGCAGTCTGGCCTTGCGCTCCAGGGCCAGAGCGATGCGTACGTCCGAAGAACCGTCCAAGAGCCGAAGGATCTCGTCATAGGTCTCCAGGGCAGGAGTCTCGTGGCCCAGCTCCTCCTGAGCGAGAGCGAGAAGGATGAGCACGTCCACCCGTGAGCCGACCAGGCCGTCCCACCTCCTAATCTTCTGGAGGAGGGCCTCCATCTCCTCCGGGAATGCCAGCGCCAAACCTTCCCCATCCAGGGAGAGCGCCTTCAGGACCTGACCACTGTCCTGGGCCTCGACCGCGTGGTAGAGGCCCTCCATCCAATAATCGGCTTCCATCTGTCCCAGATAGAACTCCGCTGCGGACTTATGCAGCTCCCTGGACCTGTCCCCGCTCAGCCGTGAATGGAAGTGAGAGGTGAGGAGCTCATGGGTCCATGTCCCATCCTCATCCTCGATCAGCAATCCCTTCCTCCGCAGGGAGGGCAGGGCATCGCGCTCCCGGGCGGTGAGCGCCTCCACCGGGACGGGCTGACGGTGTATGGAGAGCGCCTCCAGGGTCTCCCGCTCCGCCTCTGTGAGGGAAGAGCCCACCTCCTGGTCCAGGAAGGCGGTCACGTCCCTCTTGCCCCGGGAAGCGCCGCTGGCGGCCATGAGGTTGAGCAGCAGT
>JALOTM010000174.1 GCA_025457905.1 Methanomassiliicoccales archaeon | reverse complement strand
CCGGCCGCCTCGTAGGAGTACTCGCACTCCACCTCGCACCTCCCGCAGGTGGTGCAGGCGAAGACGTTGTCCACGTCCTCCTCGGTCAGCATCCCTTGCAGCTCAGCCCTCTCCGTGACCGGGGACAGCCTCCTGCCTCTGGAGGCCGCGATCGAGCACTCGGGCACCTTGAGGCCCAGCGCGTCGGCCACGTACTCCTGCAGGTCCATGATCTCCAGCTCCGGAGGGTGGCCGGAGTAGGACTCCTCCCGGTAGACGCAGCTCAGGTGGGTACGGCACTTCGAGCATGCCGTCACCAGCACCTCGGCCCCGGCCTCCGAGGCCTGGACCAAGCGCTTCACGCGAGCCTTCTTCGAGGCCGGGTTGCAGTTCATCCAGGCGGAGACGCCGCAGCAGAGCGCGCCCTCGCGGGAGTCGGCCATCTCCCGGAGCTCTCCCACATGGGCCAGCACCTTCCGTGGGGGATCGTATATGCCATGATGCCTTCCCAGGCGGCAGGGGTCATGGAACGTCGCCTTCCTCCCCGAGCCCTCGGGAGGGACGTCCTCCAACCTCTCCTCCAGGAAGGTGCTTATGTGCACCGCGTCCAGGCCGTGCAGCGCCTTCAGGCTGTGGAAGCACTCGGCACAGCCCGTGACCACCCTCCCTTCGATGGAGGCGAGCCTCTTGTGTATGAGTTCGAAATGCTCCAGGTTCCCCGAGTAGTAGAGGTCGTGGCCGCAGCAGCCGTAGACGATCCTCGGTGAGACGCCCAGGTGGTTCATGAGGGCCACGCCCGCGACGGCCGCCCTCTTGAAGTTCGTGAAGCCCTCGATCAGCTCGTCCATTATCGGCAGGCAGCCCGGGAAGTAGTGGATGTCGTCCCGGCCGGTGTCCAGCTCGGGCGAGAGCCAAGGCGCCGCCTCGCTCCTGGCCAGCATCTTCTGGGTGAGGATGAAGGCGTCCCGGTGCGAGCCCTTGGGGCGCTCCAGGTAGCGCCGCAGCCGCATGACCTCGGGGAGGTCCACCTGGGAAGGGCAGGAGGGCTTGCAGCGCTGGCAGGTGGCGCATTCCACCTTGGCCTCCGCATCTGATGAGGGGCTCTTGCTCACGCCCCGTCCTCCCTGGTGGCCTTTACGATGCTCTCCACCGCCTTGACGAACCTCTCCCCCTCCGCAGAGGATATATGGAAGAACTGCAGCCTCTCCGCGCCTATGCCCATGAGGTCCAGGGCGCGCCTGGCCTCCATGACGCGCTGCTTGGCGTCGGCGTTCCCGTCGATGAAATGGCACTGGCCTTCCAGGCAGGCGGCCACCATCACCCCCTTGGCCCCCTTCTCCAGGGGCAGGAGCATCTGGGCGGTGGACACCCGGCCGGTGCAGGGGACCCTGACCACCTTCACCTCGGCCGAGTACCTGCGCTTGGCCGACCCGGCCAGGTCCGCGGCGCTGTATCCGCAGTGCTCGCAGGCGTAGGCTATAATGGAGTCAGGGTCCTCCTCCAGGATGCCCACGGCGTTGGCCTGCAGCTGCGTCTCGCCGTTGAGCCGAAGGTCGATGGCGTTGGCGGGGCAGTTGGCCGCACAGCGGCCGCAGGCATGGCAGGCGACGTCGATGACATGGTATCCCTCATCGCCCGACTCGATGGCGTCGAAGTCGCACCACTCCTCGCATTTCCCGCAGCCTATGCACCTGCCATGGTCGATGTGCGCGGTGATGAGGTCCACGCGCAGCCCCTCGCCCTTCAGGAAGGAGGCGGCCCGGGAGGCCGCCGCCCCGGCATCGGTGATGCATTCCTGGATGGGCTTGGGGGACTCCGCCGCCCCGCACACGAACACGCCAGAGGTCGAGGTGTCCACGGGCGAGATCTTGACATGCAGCGGCGCGATGAAACCGTCCTTTCCAGGCGCCAGGGGGATGAGGCGCTCCATGTCCAAAGTGCCCTGGGAGGGCTCCAAGGCCGTGGAGAGGACGACCAGGTCCGCCTCCAGCTCCTGCGGCTCCCCGAGCAGGGTGTCCTCCACCTTGACCACCAGCCGGTCCCCGGCGGGCATGACCTCGGCCACGTTACCGCGCACGTACTCCACCCCCGCCTCCCGGGCCCGGTCGAGGTACTCCTCGTAGCCGCGCCCGGCGGCCCGAAGGTCCGTGTAGCATACCTTGACGTCCCTTCCGGGGTCCTCGGACTTGATCAGCCAAGCGTTCTTGGTGGCGTACATGCAGCACACCTTGGAGCAGTACTCCTTGCGGCGGCGGTCGCGAGAGCCGGCGCACTGCACGAACACCACCCTCCTCGGGGGCCGGGAGTCGCTGGGGCGCAGCAGCTTCCCTTGGGTCGGCCCAGAGGGGCTCAGGAGCCTCTCCAGCTCCAGCCCAGTGATGACGTCGGGGTGCTCCGCCCTGTACTCGGTCCCGGAAAGGTCAGTCTGGCGGTAGCCCGTGGCCACCACCACCGCCCCCACCTTGATCTGCTCCTCCGATTCCTCCTCCTCCACCACGGCCCCGGCAAAGCACGCCCGGCCGCATCCCAGGCAATCCATCTTGCCATTGAGCTTCAGGCAGCGCTCCGGGTCCCGCAGGTACTTGAGGGGGACGCCCTGGGCGGTCGGGATGTAGATGGCCTTCTTGGGACCCAGTCCGAGGTCGTACTCCGAGGGGGCAACCACCGGGCATACGTTGATGAGCCTGAGGGCGTCGCTCTCGCACACGTCCAGGCATGCCCAGCAGCCTACGCATCTGGTCGTGTCGTAGGAGGGAACCCCCTCCTCCAGCTCCTGTGCCAGGGCGCCGTGCGCGCATGCCTTGGCGCACTCCCCGCAGCCTGTGCATCTCGCCAGGTCCAGGCGGATCCTGTCCACCAGGCCCTCCTTGATAAGAAGCGTGGATCCGAGGTTCACATCGCCGATTGCGCACTCCCCGCAGCCCGTGCACCTCTCCTGGTCCACGTGCCTTGGCCTCTTAAGCACGGTGATCGTGAAATCCCCCGGCCTGCCCTCCAACGACCTCACCTCGGTCATGGTCAGCACCCGGATCCCAGGCTCGCTGACGACGCGGTTGAGGATGGGCGAGATGGTGCACATGGCGCAATCGTCCGTGGGGAAGGTGCGGTCAAGCCTGGCCATGTTCCCTCCCAGGACCGGCTCCTTCTCCAGCAACACCACGTCCAGGCCCTTGTCCGCCAGTTCCAGCGCGGCGTGCATGCCGGCTATGCCCCCGCCCACCACCGCCACCGTCCGCACGACAGGGACGGACATGGTGCTCACGGGGCTATGATGCAAGACGCGCCCGATAGAGCCCGCGATGATGGCCTTGGCCTTCCGCGTGGCCCCTTCTCGGTCGTCGGTGGTCCATGCGCACTGCTCCCGGATGTTGGCCATGTCCCACATGTAGGGGTT
>JALOTM010000173.1 GCA_025457905.1 Methanomassiliicoccales archaeon | reverse complement strand
TGAGCACTCCCGCTTCGGTGATGAACCCGGAAACGTAGCGGGAGGGGGTCATGTCGAAGGAAGGGTTGAGCGCACTGCTCCCTTGTGGGGCGATGCGCCTCCCGTCCATGGTGGTGACCTCCTCCTCGTCGCGCTCCTCGATGACGATGCCCTCCCCATTGGCTATGGAGAAGTCGAAGGTGGACACGGGCGCGGCCACGTAGAAGGGCACCCCCAGCTCCTTGGCCAGGACGGCCTTCTCGAAGGTCCCCACCTTGTTGGCGAAGTCCCCGTTGGCGGCGATGCGGTCCGCGCCCACTATGACCAGGTCCACGCCCAAGCGCATGAAATGGCCAGAGGCGCCATCGACGATGATGGAATGCGGCGTGCCCTCGTTCGCCAGCTCATAGGCGGTGAGCTTCATGCCCTGCAACCTGGGCCTCGTCTCGGACACGTACACGAAGATCTCCTTGCCGGAGCGCCAGGCGACCCTGACCGGTGCCAAGGCCGTGCCGTAATCGACGGTGGCCAGAGCACCGGCGTTGCAATGCGTCATTATCCTGTCCCCATGCCTAATCAGGGCCGCCCCATGCTCGCCGATGAGCCGGCATCTCTCCACGATGGACCCGACGTAGGAGATCGCCGTCAGAGAAGGGTCTTCACCGTCGGCCAAGCGGCTCAACATATGGTCCACCGCGTAGAACAGGTCGAAGGCCGTGGGGCGCTGCGCCTTAAGCATCTCCGCGGCCCTGGCGACATCCTCGCCGTTCATCGCCGCCAAGGCCATGCCGTAGGCCGCCGCCGCGCCTATGGCGGGAGCCCCCCTCACCGTCATATCCTTGATGGACCGGGCCACCTGGCCCACCTCTGTGAAATCCACTATCTTGAACTCGTGGGGAAGGAGCCGCTGGTCGATCATCCTGACCTTCGTGCCCTCCATCCAGACCGCCCGGTACTCCCTCGGGCCCTCAGGCGTCACAATACGCAACCGCTCACCGCCCCTTATTCCGGCCCGGCCTAGAAAAAGATTGGTCCTACGAGGGCAGGGGGCTGGGCCGCCTCGGGGCTAAGATGATTTATATATAGCTCACTGCATTCTTTACGAGCGCGGGGGAGAGCATGACTGACAAGAAGACGGATGCCTTCGACGTCTATTCCACCACCTCCGGTCTGAGGCAGATCTCCAACCCGGTCAGGCAGAAGATCCTTAGCGAGCTGCAGCGCCGGGACCTCAGCCTCAGCGAGATCGCTCAGCTCACAGGGAAGGCGCAGTCCACGCTCTCCGTTCACCTGGACAAGATGGTCAAGGAGGGCCTGATCGGCTACCGCGACGACCCCGAGGACAACAGGCGCAAGATCTTCTACCTGGTGTCCCGGCCCGTGGGCTCCTCCGTGGTCCCCCGCGAGGACCTCATGAAGCACGTGGAGAGCACCATCGCCAGGAGCATCGGCTCCCCCAGCACCTTCCTGAAGGGCGTGATCCGCTCCATCGTCATCGGCATGGAGGCCATAGGGTTCAACATGGACCCCGTCCTCAAGGACATAGGACGGCAAATCGGGAAGGAGATATCCAAGCGGATGAAGTCCAACACCGTGGAGGGCATCATCGGCGAGGTCAAGGATTTCTTCAAGCTACATGAGCTGGGGGAGGTGAACGTCTACGCCCTGCACCCGGTCACCCTCATCATCAAGGACGAGTACGACTGTTCCAAGGCGCCCGACGTCGGCAAGACCCTGTGCCTCATGAACGAGGGCATCCTGGAGGCCATATTCGAGACCCGCCTGGGCATGCCCGCCCGCGTCACCAAGGCAGAGACCTTCGGCTCCAGCTTCAACTTCTGCAAGTACGTCATCGAGCCCGGCCTTTGAGGCCGGAACCGTTCACGGATGCAGGGTGGCGCCCTCTAAACCATTATTATCAACGTCCACGCATCCAGTCCTGAGGATAACATGCCCAGCCTCTACGAGATGTTCGAGGAGATCGACGACGAGATGCTCTTCATCCTGGATTGCGTCAGCGCTATCAAGGAGATGGTGGAGAAGGGGCAGAAGAAGAAGGCCCTGGAGGCGCTGCAGCAGCTAGAGGAGGAGATCGACGAGTTCCTCTCCATGCCGGTGGAGGAGGGAGAGGAGCTGGAGGAAGAGGAGGAAGTGGACGACGATGAGGAGGAGGACTGAGCCCTACTCTTTGGGCCTGTACCTCTGATTCTTCTTTCCCGGGACGCGCTCGATCTCGCCGCGAGCCTCCAGGTCCAGCTTGACCGTTTCCGCGTACCACTTCATGGAACCCTCGAACTTGCTCTGCAGCTTCCTGGTGATGCAGGTCATTAGCTCCTCGTGCGTCATCTCCTTCCCTTTCAGGCAAGCGAGCAGAGTGGCACGCACCATGTCGTACTTGGCCTTGCTGATGCTCACCCCCCGCTTCCCCTCGGGATGCAATGTAAGGATGCGCTCCTCGTCCGATGAAGACATGAAGGTCATGAGATGTATTAGCGTCCGACAGAAGTATGAAACTTGCCTCGCCCCTGATGGGCGGTTGGAATCCTCGTCGCAGGGGCTCTCCGTGATGGAAATGGCATGGCCAGGGTCCCGAAAGATGAGAAAAGGTCGGTCCGGGGGAGCCGAGCGAGGGCCGCCATGGGCCTTAGGGGGTGGAGAGGACCTAGCAACCCGCCGGTGCCCGATCCCCGCGGGCCCTATCGAACCGTGGATATGGGCCTGGTCCTCACCTGTGATCGAGAAGAGGCTTTCCCGTGGCCGTCGCCCGGACGATGATGGAGCTGATGAACTTCATCTCCTTCCCGTAGCCGTCCGAGAACTTGCGGTCGATCTGGTCTATCTTGACCTTGACGTCCTCGACCCTGGAATGCTCCAGCTTGTCCCGGACATACCTCTCGGCCGTGGTGCGTGCCGATTGAAGCGCATCCCCCAGATGCCTGTACTCGGCAGGCGATCCTGAGCCCGTGAAGACGATGAACTTGTCATCCCGGGGATAGACCTCGACGGAGATGGATTCCGAGATGAGGCTGCAGACCGCCCCCACCGCATTCCCCACGTCGAAGTTGGGGGGGATGATGACCTTGGCGTCCAAACGGGCCTCCAGCGGCTTGACCAGTATTTGCGCGGGCGCCCCCACCCCCACCAGAGGGCGGTCCAGGGTGGCCCTGAGGGACAAATGCTTGAACACCTTCTCCCCGGCAGTGGCATGCAGGAGCTGATCCGCCGCGTAGGAGCTGGGGATGAGGCCATAGTCGTCGGTAATGGTCTTCATGATCACTTCCTCCCCTATCCTGGTAATCACTCGCTCCATGATGCGGTCCGCCAGCCTCTCAGGCGCCTCGTCCAGCTTGATGGCGAGCAGTTCCAGCCCAATGCGGGACGCTTCCTTGTCGCCGGCCGTGAACT
>JALOTM010000172.1 GCA_025457905.1 Methanomassiliicoccales archaeon | reverse complement strand
TCCAGGCTCCTGCGGAGGCCTTCGTCAGTGCCGCATGCGGCGATGGTGGTGAAGGACGAAGGAGGGAGGAGGGTGGGATGCCTGGTCCTGCGGGTCAGCCCCGACGAGACCGGCCGTACCGCCTGGGTGTACCTGATCTTCGTGGAGCGGGACCGCCGTCGCCAAGGCTATGGGAGAAGGATGCTCGCCTGGGCCGAGGAGTGGGGCCGCGCCAACGGCGCTGGCCACCTCATGCTGAACGTACGCGCCTCCAACGAGGTGGCCATGCATCTGTACGAGAGCTCCGGAATGTCCCCTTACCAGATGTGGATGCGCAAGGGGCTCTAGCCCAGGTCCAGCTCCAGCTTGGTGCCCTCGTCCGCGAGCAGCACCACCCGGCTGTCCCTCTTCTCCTTGACCAACTTCCTGCCTAGCAGGGATGCCAGCCTCTCGCCGAACTGCGCCACCTCCTCGTGTGAGGGCATGTTGTCGATGCTCATGCGCTGCCTGGCGTCGCCCACGAAGACGAAGCCTTTCGGCTCCACGAAGGTGGGGTCGGCGCGCTCGTCCAGCTTGGCGTACTCCTCCTCCCAGCCGAGGTTGTATTCCTTGACCAGCGTGTGGCGGATGACGGTGCGGGTGTCCAGGGAGGGGAGCAGGTCGAGGGTGCGCATGAGCCTCTCCCAGCCATCTGGTATGCGCGGCTGGCACAGGTCTCGGTAGACGTACTTGTTGGGGGCGGCCACGGTAACGTAGAGCTGGGTGGGGAGCGGGTCGAGGCTCTCCAACGCCTCCGGCAAGGTCCCGTTGGTGACCAGGAAGGTGGTCATGCCCCGCCGGTGGCACTCGGCGATTAGCTCGCCCAGATAGGGGTACATGGTCGGCTCGCCCGCCAGGGATATGGCGACGTGCTTGGGGTCCTTGGCCTCCCTGTGTTTGACCAGGTCGCAGCGCGGGTCCCCGGGGAAGCCGGTGATGAGCTGGCGCTGGTGCTCGACGAGGGCGTCCATCATCTCCCGTGGCTGCTGCCACTCCCTCTCGGCGCCCTCGAAGCCGCGCACCCTCCAGCAGAAGACACAGTTGTGGGTGCAGTCGTGGGCCACAGGGGTCATCTGCAGGCAGCGGTGCGAGGCTATCCCATAGAACTCCTGCTTGTAGCAATGGCGCTTGTTCAGCAACGACTGGCGCATCCAGTGGCATAGCTTGACGGCGGCATGGCCCCCGGCCATCCTGTACTGCTGCTTCTCCAGCTTCTGCCTCAGCTCCGGCCTCATCTCTCGCACCTCAGTATTCGAACAGGCTCTTCTGCTTGATACTTTCGTCAGGAGCTTTGTCTTCCGGCGCAGCTTTCTCCTCAATCTCGTCCAGGCGCGTAGTCCGGAGGTCGTGCTCCTCGGACTCTCCCGAGCGCTTGCGCTCCAGCGCCTGGATGAGATGCTTGACGGCAGAGGAATCTATCTTCTCGCCCATCAGGAAGGCGGCGTCCTCCTCGTCCAGGCCCAAGAGCTCCATGGCCGCCAGGCGGAACTCCTGGTCGGAGCGGAAGAGGACGGAGATGTAGGGTAGCAGGTCCATCATGGCGTAGCGGGAGGAGGTGTGGCAGTAGGAGCCGACCTTCTGCGATACGGAGAGCTTGGCCCCCCGTGCTGCCTTGGTGCGCCCCATCTTCAAGAGGTAGCTGGGGAACTGGTAGCGCACGAACCCCCGATAAGGCTTGGACTTGGCCGCGCAGACGCCATAGGTGGACAGGTCGGTGGCATAGCCCCAGAGGGCGAAATACTGGCGCCTGGCCACCCGGCCGAGCATGATGTCCGCCCTGGCCAGGAGGTGGAAGCCCCGCCACAGGTCCTCGGTGTCGCGATAGGCCAGGGGCAGGTTCTCCTCCACCCAGAGCATGATGAACTCAGGCGTCTCTTGGATGTCCCAGGCCATCCTCTGGGCGTTGCGGGGGCTGGTGCCTTGGAATATCTCGGCCATGAGGTCGTACATGCTCTTGGAGGTGAGCCTGTTGTCCAGGGCCAGCGCCTGCTCCTCGCGCAACTCGGGATTGCCCAGTCCCAAGGCCTGGAGGTCCCTGATCGCTGCCCTCAGGTCCCCATTGGAGTTCTTGGCTATTATCTCCAGCACGCCCTCCGGGGCGGAGATGCTCCGGTCCGCCGCGATCTTCCGCAAGAGGGTGCGGACCGTGGGCACGGCGATCTTCGTGAACTTGATCTGGAGCGTCCTGTCCTTGATGGCCGAGCTCTTGCGGCTGAGACCATAGAAGTCGTTGACGATGAGCACCACGGGATGCATGGTCTTGGCGATCAGCTCCACTATTGCCGGGATCGCCCCCTTGTCCTCGCGGCCGAAGAGGTTGTCCGCCTCGTCCAGGATGATGAGCTTCTTCCGGCCCTCGCGGTGTGAGAGGTAGTCGCCGGAGTCGGTGAACGTGTCAGAGAGGGCGCCCCGCAATGCAATGCGCCGGATGGCCTCCCCGTTCCTCTGGTCCGAGGCGTTCATCTCCACCACCCCCCAGCCGAACTCGGAAGCCAGAGCCAGCGCGGTGGAGGTCTTGCCAACTCCAGGAGGACCGATGAGCACGGCCACCCTCTTGGGCGGCGTGCCGTTCTCCCAGGCGATGGCCCAGTCCTTGAGCTCCTTGACCGCCTTGGGGTTGCCGACCACCTCCTTCAGGGACTTCGGCCGGTAGAGCTCGGTCCAATCCTCTGACATCAGTGTTACCAATCGCCCAGGCTGTTATAAACCTGCCCCCGAGGAGGTCGAAATGCCCGTCGGCAGGGATATCATGGGGGAAGTGCTTCGACCTCGCGGTGAGGCTCTGGGCTGGGACCGTGCCATTCTCTGCGATTTCGATGGGACCATAACCTTGAAGGACACCGCAGAGTGGGTGTTGGACAGGCATGCCGATGGGGACTGGCAGGCTCTGGACAAAGACTACGTCGAGGGGAGGCTCACCCTCCTGGAGTGCATGAGCAGGCAGTTCTCCTTGGTGAGGACCGAGAAGGCCCAGATCCTGAAGGAGCTGGACAGTGAAGTGGGGGTGCGCCAAGGCTTCCCTGAGCTGGTGAGGCGCGCCCGCTTGAATGGCTCTGAGGTGGTGATCGTCTCCGCGGGCCTGGACTTCGTCATCAGGCATTACCTGCAGAGGATGGGGGTGGAAGGGCTCGTGAGGCTCCATTCCGCCCGAACCAAGAAGCTCGATGGCCACATCAGCTTCAAGTTCCCCTCCCTGCGCCATCAGGAGTCCGTCACCTTCAAGGACGACGAGGTGCGCCACTGGCAAGATGCAGGGGCCACTGTCACTTATATCGGGGATGGCGTCCCGGACGTTGATGCATGCGCGCTGGCGGATCATAGATACGCTGTGAGCGAGAGCCGGCTGGACCAGGAACTTCTGCGGAGGGGGCTGCAGCACTC
>JALOTM010000171.1 GCA_025457905.1 Methanomassiliicoccales archaeon | reverse complement strand
CAGGAGAACCCTTCCTCCCTGCCCAGGTCGAAGATGCCTTTGCTGAGGAACACCTCCCTGGTGCTCATCGGCCCGCTCCGGTCAGCCACGGTGAGTGAGGAGGGCCTCTCCATCTTGACCATCCTCACCACGGCACTGAGGGTGTCCAGATGCGTAGAGCCAGGTGGGGGGTCGCTGGTGTTGAGATTGGGCTTGATGAGGACGTCCTTGCCCTCCATGTAGGGCATGCCGATGGCCGTGGCCACGCTGCGCGCGGCCCGGGAGCGGTCAGTATCCAGGGCGATCGCTACCTTGGGATCGGGCAACCTTGCTCACCTCAAGCATCGATGCCAATCACACCTCCTTAGCCTTTTCGAAAAATGATGGTGGAGAGAAGAAAACAATATCTCCCGGCTCTGGCAATCACCTCCCATGGAAGCCAAGCTTAGATTCTCTCTCGCCGACACCTCTGGTCAGGTGAAGTCCATGGGCGAGGCCAACGCCCAGCTGGGCACGGAGGAGCTGGTCCTGGTGCCGTCCGCAGGCGCTCCCTTGAGCATCGCCCTGAGGGACGTGGTCTCCATAGAGGAGATGGAATACCGTATCCTTGTCCAGCTGCGACCATCTGGCTCTCTCATGCTCTTCAACGCGGGCCTAAAGCACGAGGACCTGGTGCGCGCCCTATACCGTTCCGTGAACGAGCTGGAGATGAAGGACCTGCTCATGGACGAGAGGCTTCTCAAGCAGGGCGTGCCGGGGGAGGCCGAGCTGATCGGCCCCGCAGGCACCAAGCATATCGGGAAGTGCGAGACCAGGCTCTACGAGACGGCACTGATCGTGATGCCGGAGAGGGGGGGCCTGGTGCGTTGCCGCTATGGGGAGGTGGAGTCGGTTGCGGTCGAGGACTACCGGCTGGTGGTTTCGATGGAGTCGGGGGATCGGCTGCGGCTTTCCAAGCTGGGCCGCGAGATCGACCCCCTGCGCAAGGGGATAATGGACGGTGCCTCAGCCATCACCTCCGCGGCTTTGGACATGGTCAGGGACGCATTCCCTGGTGCCGAGCCTTCAGGTGCCCTGAAGGCCGCCCAGCTCCTCAAGGACGGCCGCACCGCGCAGCGCCGTGAGGTGGAGCAGGCCTGTCCAGGCCTCTGGGCGTCGCTGGAGGGGAAGCTTTCCACCTACGGCATCGGGGACGAGCTGGGCCATCTCAGCTCCACCTCCGGGACGGACGTGCTGCGTATCGGCATGAAACGGCCCCTGCACGCCAAGGAGGAGCCCGATTACATCTTCTTCCTGGTGCCCATCTACTCCCCCGACCGGTCCAAGGGAGGGAACGCCCTGGCCTTCGAGGCGTCCTCCAGCGAGGAGCAGGGTCGGGCCACCTACTTCTTCCGTATTTGGGGGAGGGACGAGTACAGGTCCATGCCAGCCGAGAACATGATGGGGCAGGCCGATGACTTCTCCAAGAGGGTGGCCAAGGGCCTGGAGGCCGTGAACTTCCGCCGGGAGCCCATCTATCTGTCCGAGGCCGACCTCTTCACACCGGAGAGGGCCAGGTACCGCTATGCCGTCATGCGCATTCCCGAGCTCAGGCTGCTAAGGGAACGGTTCATCGGTAGGATCATGCATTCCTCGCCGGAGCAGTGGAAGCAGGACGTGGCCTCGCTGCTGGCCTTCAACGTCGCACAGAAGGACGACCTGGCTGTATGGAAGAGGTCCATGGAGGCGCAGGGACCTTAGAAGGAGATCGCCGACATGAAGTACTCACAGGGCAAGACCGGAAGGGTTTTCGTGGTCCGATTGGAGGACGGCGAGATCCTCCATGCTGCATTGGAGAGCTTCGCCGCCGACAGGCGCATCGATGCCGCGCTGGTGAGCGTGGTGGGGGCGGCCGACGAAGGAAGTATCCTGGTAGTTGGACCTAAGAATGGCAGGGACATGCCCCCCATCCCCATGGAAAGGAAGCTTGAGGGCGCATGCGAGATGGAGGGTGTGGGCACCATCTTCCCCAACGAGGACGGGAAGCCTGTGCTCCACATGCACATCGCCTGTGGACGAGAAGGTGCCACGGTGACGGGGTGCGTGCGCCGGGGCGTCAAGATATGGAAGGTGGCCGAAGTGGTGATCATCGAGCTCCTCGGGGTCAACGCGCGGCGAGAGATGGATGCCCGCACCGGCTTTGAGCTGCTCGTGCCCCGCAGGCCTTCCATGACCGACCTGACGAGGCACGCCGGGGAGCGATGACGCCGAGGTAACCTTTTTCTACACTCTAGGGGATTCGACAGCAACGCCAGTCCCGTCCCGTGGGGACGGGGGATTGGGAGGGGTGAGCGTGGTAGGCTACAAGAAACCGTGCAAGTACTGCGATCAGCTCGTGGACCCGGATGCGAATGTTTGTCCGTTCTGCGGCAAGGTGAACCCGACCGACACCACCAGATGCCCGAAATGCCGGGCCCCCATACAGATCGGTCAGCAGGCCTGCCAGAACTGTGGCCTGCCGCTGCTTACCACCTGCCCGTCGTGCGCCAGGCCCACCTTCTTCGGGGACTACTGCGTCAACTGCGGGGCCAGGTTGGTGGTCACCTGCCCCAAGTGCAAGACCCAGCAGCCTCCCTTGGGGGAGAAGTGCGCGAAGTGCGGTAAGCCGCTTTACGGAGGGAGAAAATGAGCAACGGGAAGCTAGTGCCATTCACATCGAACATGGACGACAACAGCACGGAAGCGGGTTTCCAGTTCACCTTCTTCTGTGACATATGCCGGGAGGGCTACAAGACCCGCTTCGTGGAATCCAAGACCTGGAAGAAGAAGGGGCTCTTCGACGGCATCGGAAAAGCGGCCAGTGCTGTCGGCTCGCTCTCCGGGAAGTATGGGAACATCGGCAGGGCCGCGGACACCGGCACCGATATCGTGGGCCAGAAGTACCAGGGCATGTCGCCGGAGTGGCACAAGGAGCACGAGGGCGCCTTCGAGCTGGCCTCCAACGAGGCCAAGGGCCATTTCAAGCGCTGCCCCCGCTGCCACAAATATGTCTGCGACAACGACTGGAACGAGGACGCGCAACTCTGCGTCGCCGACGCCCCGCGCGAGGCCGTGGAGGTCGCCGCCGCCCGCGCTGACAAGATGGTGCAGGACATCCAGCAGAAGGCCTCCCAGACGCAGGTCTTCACCGGGGAGATCGAGGCCCGTCAGACCCTGTGCCCCGCCTGCGGAAAGACCGCTGGGACAGGTAAGTTCTGCAACAACTGCGGGGCGCCCCTGGGGATGCTGGAGTGCAAGAAGTGCGGGGCCAAGGCGCCATCGGGCACGAGGTTCTGCGGGGAGTGCGGCACGAAGTTCTGACCCGCCCTCACGCGCTCGGGAAGGAGAAAACGAATGCCGAGCCCCGGGGCTGGTTATCCTCCACGGACACCTTGCCCCGATAGCGCT
>JALOTM010000170.1 GCA_025457905.1 Methanomassiliicoccales archaeon | reverse complement strand
GGGACACCACCCAGTATTCGCCGTCGACGCGCACCTTCACGTAGATGACGTCTGGGTTGAGCCAGAAGTTTGTCTGGCCGAAGACCGTCTCGGGGCGCAAGGTGGCCGCGACGAGGAAGAAGTCGCCGCAGCGGAACTTCAGCAGAGTGTACTCGTTGGTCTCTGCCCCTCCTCCCTTCTGGATGTCCGTCTCAGAGGCATCCACGGCCACAGGCCCACAGTTTATGCACGCTGGTGCATAGTATGGCTTCTGGATGAGCAGCCCCCTCTCCATCAGCTTCCGGAACTGCCATTGGATGAACTTGCCGTAGTCCGGACGGGTCGTGGAGGTGAACCTCCTCCAGTCCACCAGGAACCCGAACCTCTTCCAATAGTCGTTCACATAGACATTGTTGAAGAACTCCACCACCTGGAGCGGGTCCTGGAGATCCCCTAGCTTCTCCTGGGGGCAGCCGTTCGCCAGAAGGTACTCCATGGTCCTCTGGTCCTGGCGCCTCACCCGACTGGCCAGGCTTATGGCGCCGTTCCCGGTGGCGTGCGTGCCCACGGGGAATAGGACATTGTCGCCCATCATGCGACGAAAGCGGGTGATCGCATCCACGTAGGAGAATCCCCGCATATGCCCGACGTGGAGATAGCCAGTGACCCCTGGGTAGGCGAAGATCATCATGAACTTGGGGCGCTGGTCGCGGTTGGCCTCGTTGATCTTGGCGTCGTACCAACGCTTCTGCCATTTCCTCTCCATCTCTACCCAGCCATCGGCCATCCGAGCACCTTCCCGGGTTATGACGCACTGCGCTAAATAGGGTTTCGGTGGCCGAATGTTGAATGCTGGTCATGCCAGTCAATTCACCTGGCATCCAGCACATGCTCGGAGCGAGTATGACAAAATGAGACTCATAAGATAATATTTAAATACTGACGTATGACATACATATGACAAGGTCCGCCAAGAAGGTGCTGGTGAGCTGTAAAGATGGATGGCGAAAGGATCACGCTGAGATTGGAAGCCGAGGACATGGAGCTCATCGACGAGTTCGTCGAGAAGAGGCCGGAGTTCTCGAACCGCTCCCATCTGGCCCGCGTGGCCATTCGCGCGTACATCGAAGGGGCAAGCAGCCCATCGGCATCGGAGGAGCGGGGTGCTCGTGTGACGGTGGAGATGCCCAAGGCCGTCCTTCATGTACTGAGCGCGATGGTGAAGGAGGGCTACTACAACTCGGTCGCCGACGCGATCGAGGAGACGGTCCGCAAGGAGTTCGTCTCCAAGGAGCATCTCGAGGACGCGAAGAAGCGCGCCCTTGACGCTCGGAGGAGCACGCTCGAGTACATTCCGTAGGAAAGGTGGGCAAGAAGGGCTGGCTGACCGCAAGGTCACCAGAGGGGATGGGGTGCACGGTCGCAGGAACCGGTAGGTCACCTGTCCTCAGCAGACCAGGAGAGGCAGGGATGGCGATGGAGAAAAGCGAGAGGGCTGAGCAGATCGTGGCGATGCTCAGCAAGGGCATTGTCGAGCCCAGGATAACCGTTGTCGGCTGCGGCGGCGCAGGCAACAACATCGTGCATGGACTTTATGGAGAGAGCAGGAGCAATGTGGAGACAGTGGCCGTCAACACCGACGAGCGCAAGCTGCAGGAGATATCGGTCCACAAGAAGCTCCTGATAGGAAAGGATGTCACCCATGGCAAAGGCGCCGGGGGATTCCCTGAGGTCGGAGAGTACTGCGCGGAATGCGCACGCCCCTACTTCCGGGAGGCTCTGACCGGGAGCGACATCGTCATCATCGTCGCGGGGATGGGCGGCGGCACCGGGACGGGAGTGGCCCCGGTGGTGGCCCAGGTGTCCAAGGAGCTGGACGCGGTCACGTTCGCCATAGCCATATCCCCTTTCTCATACGAGGGCGAGAGGACGAGCAAGGCCAAGGAGGGGATCACCAGGCTGCGGGAGGTCGTCAGCAATACGATAGTGCTGGACAATGACCGGCTCTTGGACCTGGCCGGTGACCTGCCCTTGTCCCAATCGTTCGCGGTAATGGAGAAGAGCGTGGGCCGCATCATCGACTCCCTCTGCCTTCAGATCACCGACTGCTTCATCTCCCAGATGACACCCGAGGTAGAGGAGATGATGCATCAGGCGGAGGAAGAGCCCATGGTGGCCCCTCTGGCCGCGCCCGAGCAGATGTCGATGCATGCCAGCGAGCCAGGGGCCGAGGCCAAGCAGCCGGACCTCAACGGCACGCTGATGATGCGCTAGAGAGCCCCTGGTAACTGAGGCAGGAGTGGGGCCGGGCGTCGCCTTGGCCCGGCCCACTTGCATTTTGATTCTGAAGAATGGGGAATGAGTAAGTACATCCCGGCATCGGCTGGACTAGGTTCATATCGTTGAAGGTGTTTGAAGGTCTCGTGCTGGTAGGGCTGGTCATCAACCCCGTGGCGGGCATGGGAGGATCCGTCGGGCTCAAAGGCACGGACGGGGAGGACATCAAGACCGAGGCCAGGCGCCGCGGGGCCGTCCCCCAAGCGGAGGACAGGATGCGCCAGGTGCTCTCTCACCTGGGTCGCATCGAAGGCCTTCGCTTCCTTACAGCCAGCGGAAGCATGGGCGGAGGCCTTCTCAGGTCCCTCTCCATGGCGCACGTGGTCGTTCACCAGGCGTCCTCCGAGCCCTCCGCCGCGGACACGAAGGCGGCCTGCGCTCGCTTCCTTGACAGAGGGGTGAGGCTGATCCTATTCGCCGGTGGCGACGGGACGGCCCGCGACATAATGGACACGGTAGGGGAGAAGGTGCCTGTGATCGGGGTCCCTTCCGGCGTGAAGATGCACTCGGCCGTGTTCGCCAACACGCCAAGGGACGCGGCGAGCTTGTTGTTCAAGTATCTGACCGAGGGCCTTCCGTTGCGGCGCTCGGAGGTCATGGACATCGATGAGGAGGCCTTTCGGGCAGGGCGCCTGAGCGCCCGGCTCTACGGGCATGTCCTCATGCCATACGAGAGGGCCTTGGTGCAGCCCATCAAGGGCGACTATGAGGGAACGGACGTGGAGGCGGAGAAGGAGAGCATCGCCGCCTACGTGGCCGACGAGATGAGGCCCGACGTCCTCTACATACTCGGCCCGGGGACGACCATGGAGTGCGTGGCCAAGCGCATCGGGGTCGCGAAGACGCTGCTGGGGGTCGATGCGGTCTACGATGGCAGGGTGGTGGCCGTGGACGCCTCGGAGACCGTCCTCCTCGACCTTTTGGAGCGGTACCCCCAGGCCAAGGTCTTCGTCACGCCCATCGGGGCGCAGGGCTTCATCCTCGGCCGCGGGAACCAGCAGATATCCTCCAAGGTGGTGCGCAAGGTCGGGCTGGGCAACCTGGTGGTACTGGCCGCGCCGACCAAGCTCCGGGAGACCAAGGTCCTGAGGGTGGACACCGGAGA
>JALOTM010000169.1 GCA_025457905.1 Methanomassiliicoccales archaeon | reverse complement strand
CTCCCGGGCCCAGGCGATGGCGTTGCGGGCATGGTCCACGCTGATGCACTTGTCCGCCTGGTCCAGTATCGCCTGGCTTCCGGACTCCACGCCGTAGGAGATGCCCCGGCAACCGGCCTGGCGCATGCGCTTGAGCAGGTCCAGGTCCACCAGGTGGATGCGGGTGTTGCAGTACCAGCGGATGTCCATCCTCTCCTCGATCATGGCGTCGCAGAGCTTGAGCACCCTCTTCTTGTCCAGGGTGAAGGTCTCGTCGAAGAAGGACACCGTCTTGATGCCGTAGCGCTGCTTCAGGTAGCGCAGCTCCTCCACGGTCTTCTCGGCGGACTTGGGCCTCCACTTGGTCCCGGCGACGGTGCAGAAGGTGCATTTGAAGGGGCATCCCTTGGAGGTGTACATGATGGTGTACGGCCTCCCCGCGGGGGCGGTGACGAAGTAGGGTTCCAGGGAGGGAAGGAGGTCGAAGGCCGGGATGGGCAGGGAGTCGTAGTCCTTCAGGGGCATGGCGTCGGTGTTGACCATCACCTGCTTGCCCTGCCGCCAGGCGACGCCGTCCACTCCGGCCAAATCTTTGCCGGAGGCCAGCGCCCGCACCAGGGAAGGGGCCACGACCTCGTACTCCTGGCGTATGTAGAAGTCCATGTCCGGGGCCTGGGACATGACCTGCTCGGGCATGGTGCGCAGCGTCCAGCAGATGCCGGCCGTGCTCGCCCCCGGCGCCTTGGCCTTGGCCAGGGAGGCCGTCCTGACGTCGTGGTCGAAGGTGGTGGGGGTGAAGCGGAAGAGCACCGCCTCGGGGGAGAAGGCCCCCAGGCGCTCCTCCAGCGCCTCCCATCCCAGGTCGAAGCCGTTCAGGTCCAGGAGGGACACCTCATGCCCCTCCTCCCGCAGCAGCGCGCCCATCTGCAGCAGGCTGTACGGCTCCAGGATGGAGTAGCGCTCGGTGATCTCGCACCTCTCCTCCCGTATGACAGGTATGCCCTCGAAGCGGGGCGGGTTGACCAGGAGCACCTTCATTCTCGTCCCTCCAGGACTCTGCGGTACATCTCCGCCGTACTAGAAGCCATTTTGGACGCTGACAGCTCCTCGCAGGCCTTGGCCCTTGCGTTGGAGGCCAGCCTGGCCCCGAACTTCCTGTCGCCCAGCACCTTGAGCAGGGCCGCGCTCAGGTTCTTGGGGTTGCCCGGCTGCACCAGCAGCCCGTTGCGGTTGCTGTCGATCATCTCCGGGATGCCGCCCACGTCCGTGGCGATGACCGGGACCTGGCAGGACATGGCCTCCAGGACGGTCATGGGGAAGCTCTCGGAATAGCTGGGCAGCATGAAGGCGGAGGCCATGGAGTACAGGTAGGGCATCTCCAGGTAGGGGACGCCCCCCAGGAAGAGGTAGCGGTCCTCGGGGACCCCCAGCTGCTCCAGCATCTCCTTCCAGGGCTCCATCTTCCCCGCCCCGGCGAAGACCATGATGGCGTCCGTCTCCTTGTGGATGAGGGAGAAGCTGCGGATGGCCATGTCGATGCCCTTCAGGGCGATCATGCGCCCGGAGAAGAGGATCACGTCCCGTCCCTCGAGCTGGGGGTACCGGCGCGCGCACTCGTCCATGGGGCGGGGCCGGAACATGTACGTGTCCACGCCGTTGTGGACGATCCTCCAGTCCGCAGGCATGGGGTAGATCTTCGAGTAGAGGCGGCGGATGAACTCTGAGACGAATATCGCATGGTGGCATTTGGAGAAGTAGCACCTCTCCAGGGCGCGCAGCATGGGGAGCATCAGATAGGTCATCTTCTCCGATCGCTCCAGCTTGCGCAGCGGCATCCGCGAGCGCCTCGTTCCCATGCGCTGCGAGTCGATGGTGGTGTGCACCGTCGTGAGGCTCGGGGTGTCAGGGTCCAGGAAGCGCAGGAAGAGGTCCGGCATCTGCGCATGGTTGGCGTGCAGGAGGTCGAACCGGTGCTGCGCCTTGAGGGCCTTGAACTTGGCCAGCATGTTGAACTGGAACTGGTTGTTGTAGAGGAAGAAGTCCTCGGCGCTGCCCAGGTAGTGCACCTCTATCTTATCCAGGATGTCCTTGGTCTCCGGCGTCTCGATGGGCCCGTCGCCGCGCTTCAAGGTGATGACGTGGACCTCGATGTCGTCGGGAAGCTCCTTGGCGAGAAGGGTCACGTAGGTGCCGATGCCGCCCCAGTTGGGAAGGAACTCTGGAGTGGCTATGGCGACCCGCATCCTAACCACAGGCTAAGGTCCCTGAGGGGGCTGAACCAGCGCCTTCATGCGGCTGAGGTCGCTCTCCGGGTCTCCCGAGAACCGCTTGGAATTGGCGGAGGAAAACCTCCTCGACAGAAGCTTGCGGAAGATCATGGTGCCGGAGTTGATGGGCACCAGCTTCGACTCGCCCTCCCTCGGGTAGTAGGTGATAGGTATCTCCTTGATCTTCAGGCCGTTGCGCACCGAGACCGCGAACATCTCCGCCTCCAGCTCGAAGCGCTCCGAGTCCAGGTCCATGGCCCGGATGGCGTCCAGGCGGAAGCCCCACAGCCCGGTGCACACGTCGGTGCAGGGATGCATGTAAACGAACGAGGCGGTGCCGCTGAGCGCCAGGTTCCCGATATAGTTCAGCTTGGACATGGCCCCTGGCTTGATCTCGCCCCGGAACCTGGAGCCCATGACCACGTCGCTGCCCTCCTCCAGGGCCGCCACCACATCGGCCAGGTACTTGGAGGGATAGGTCCCGTCCCCGTCCAGCATGAGCAGGTACTGGGAGTCCAGGAGCGTGGAGAGCACGTACATGTCCGAGATGGCGCCCTCCTTGCCGGAAAGGGCGCGGAGGACGACCTCCTGGGGATGGCTGAGCGAGAACGCCTGGCGAACGCCCAGGCCCTTGCCCTTGCCCTCCTGGATGTAGACGCGAGCGCCACGGGACATGGCCACGTCCCTGGTATCGTCCTTGGAGCGGCCGTCCACCACGATGACCTCCACCATGAAGCCGCGCGCGTGAAAGTCCTCGATGGGGATGGTATCGATGACCTTGCCCAGGCTGCGCCCCTCGTTGAGCGTGGGTATCATCACAACTATCTTCCTAGAGGGCGACACTAACATCCCCTCCTTGGAAGTCGCGATGCCGCTTCCTGTTCAAACCTTCCTCTCCCTTTGCTGCGCGAGGACATCCTTGCCTCCCCCCTAAATTCGAGGCTAGACTGTTCTGCGTCCGAGCGTCGCGCTCGGTTAGGAAGGGATTCTTATTACGACCTAAATAAATCTTTGCACATAACAACCGGCGCTCGGACGATATGTCCATTATCATCATAGATAACAGCCACCTGATTCCTTAGAGGAATCGAATATTCCTCGGGAATGATACCTCCCCTCCATGACCAGCGCGCCTGTTGCCATGAGCATGATGCATCCGAAGATGAGCAGGAGCATGACGGCCGAGT
>JALOTM010000168.1 GCA_025457905.1 Methanomassiliicoccales archaeon | reverse complement strand
ATAGATGGTGTCCTCCATGCCCACCCCCGTCTTCTTGCACACGTCCACCAGCGAGGCGGCCTTCTCGTCCCCCCCCAGAGGGCTGACGTCCTGCAGCAGGTGGTAGGAGGTCAGGTCGCTCATGTCCTGCCAGAAGATCTCGTCCAGGCGGGAGATGGTGCGCTGGTCACGCGGGGAGAAGTCGCGCAGAGAGCGGGCCCCCGCTGGGACCTCCAGTACCGGCATCAAGGCGATCTCCTGGGCCAGGTTCTTGAGGATCTGCGCCTCCCAATCGTCGATGCGGACCGCGTCCAAGGACACACGGGTGCAATAGGCGTTGTCGAACGGGAAGCCTATCTCCTCGCACACCGCGCTGACATGGTGCTCGTAGCTCGAGCTGACCAGGAAGGGGGCCATGAGCTCCTGCACGAAGCGCATGGCCTTGTCCGCCCCCGGGACCAGGGACATGGATTTCCGGCAATAGTCCTGCATGCGCACGTCCGTGAGCCCATAGGCTTTCAGGAAAGGAAGCACCAGGCGCTGCACGTCCCCGGACCTAAAGCCTTGGCGTCGCAGTACGTGGGCCAGCACATCATCGTATCTCGCCAGCACGGAGTACATTCTCTGCCCCCGGTGCACGAACGCCTCGCACAGCTCGAGGGCGTTCTCGTTAAGGGTGACCGGGCCGTCCATGGAGGCAACGAACTGCTTACCCTCGTACGACGACATCTCCTCGATACCCTCGAAGTCCAAGCGCTCACCCCTAAGGTTGCTCCAGGGCCCGGTCCACTGCCCTGGTCAGGTCTATTGGAGCCGCCAGGCTGAGCCCGTTGGCCACAGGCCTGCCGTTGACGATGTCCAAGTCCCCATCCGCGAACAGTTTTAATGTATAAGTAAGGAACGGAGGCCATCTGGAACGCTGTGCGGCCAGAATATGCCGGAACAGAGCGGTGGCCCGCAGCTCCTCCTGGGGGACCTGGGACAGCGGCCGCCCCCTGGCGAGGGCCTCCAGCTCCTGCCGCATGGTCCTGGTGGCGGGCGCATCCAAAGGAAACTCGCAGAAGGTGAGGGGCACGACCGTGTCCCGCCTGCCCACGCAAGCCCTGGCCATCATGCCATGGGTCTTGGCCTTGGAAGCAAGCACCTGCATCAGGACCTCGGCCTCGTCCCCTCTGGGGCCATCGGGCAGCGAAGGATAGAGGCCCATGAGGTCGAAGCGCGTGCAGGTGTCCTCGTCCACCTCCATGCGGTCCATGAAACCAAGCTCGAAGGGCCTCTCGTACACCGTCTTGCGCAGCTGCCTGCCGAAGCAGGCCCGCCAATCCCTTCCTGGCTCGCTCATGTACTGCGCTCGGACCTTGTGGGCCGAGAGCCTGAGCACCGGAATGTCCGACCCGCGGGCGAGCTCTAGCATCCTCCTCCTGGCGACGGAGGCCTCGGACGTCTGGGGGTCCCCTTCCTCCCAGGCGAAGAAGGCGAAGGAGATGGAGATGTCCAGGAAGCCCTGTCTTTGTTTGTGGATCACCGTCCTGAGCAGTTCAGCGGACATCTCGTCCTGGCCGCTCGAGAACCACCCCATCCTCAAGGTCATGCGCTGCCCTCTCCTGGCGCCATTTAATGTGCCCAGAGTGATGATGAGGCTCCCATCCCATAAGCTATTCGTAATGCTGGCGTTATGCCCGGGACGGCCCGGCCGAGCCTCAGAACAGGTGCTCCCGGACGACCCTGGCCTCCCCACCGACGGTGCAGGAGATGGCCTCGATGCCCATCGCCTCGATGCGCGAGCGCACCTCCTTGCCGTCCTCCAGCCTGGAGTTCACATAGACCGTGGCCCCGGTGTCGATGGAGAAGTAGGCCGCCAAGCCTTCCTGCCTCATCCTCTTCACCTCCATGATGACCCTGACGGTCTCCGGCCTCCACAGCACCAGCTCGTCGATGCCGGTCATGGTTATACCGTGCAGGAGCAGGGTATCCGTCTCAGCCAGGGAGCACACCCGGTCCAGGTCCCTGGCGAAGATGGCACGCTCCATCTTGTCCAGCGCCTCGGTGATGTATTCCAGGCGCGCCTTGAAGAAGGGGGAGGTCACCACCTCCCGGTGCGCGATGTCCGTGGATTTGAGCGCGGGCACCAGGGCGCAGACGATGCTCATGTCCAGGTCCTCAGGCCCGGCCAGCATCCGCGAGTAGGAGTCCTCGTCCCCTCCCCCGGCGTACCAGCGGGAGAACCCCCCGGTCACCGCACGGGAGGCGGAGCCGGCGCCGCGCCGGGCGTACCTTGAGATCTCCTCCAAATCCATGACAAGGCCCAAGGCGTCCGCGCTGGCCACCGCCAGGGCTGCGAACCCGGATGCGCTGGCGCCCAGGCCGATGTTGGAGGGGAAGGAGTTCTCGGAGACCATGCGGAACCCGCTCTGTTCGCCCGCCTTGCGCCGCAGAGGGTCCACCACGGCCATTATGCGCTCCATCTCCCTGGGGCCGGCCTTCCTGCCGTCGAACTCCGCGCTGTCCTCCCTCTGCCCGAACTCTATGGTGGTAAGGGTGCGGATGGGCGCGGTGCACACAGATATGGAGTCATGGTAGGGGAGGCGCAGCGCCTCGTCCCTCAGCCCATGATACTTGATCAGTCCCTGGATGGGATAGGCCGTGGCGGACGACTTCATCTTCTCACCTCAGATGTCGAATATGACCGTGACGGAGGGCTCCTCGGGGTGCACGCTCAGCATATGGTAGGTGATGGCCTTGACCTCGTGCCCAGGCCGGTGGCGGCTATGGTCGAATCTCTCGCCCTTGCATCGGCAGCGCAGCCTCAGGCCGTCGAACCTCACCTGGAACTCGGAGAACACCAGCTGCCTGGCATCGCGGAGGTAGAGGAATTCGCTGAGGAAGTTGTACAGCAGGGACTCAAGGTCGTGGCCCTCGACCTCGAGGTCCATCTCCACCTCCGGGCGCACCTCTGACACGTCGACCATCTGGTCGAAGAGGGCGTAGGCGGCATTGGCGAAGCACTCCTCCAGGTCCCTGCCATATGCCTTGATCAGCACGTCGGCGGTATGCTCCAGGAGCTCGTACCTCATCGCTCCAAGAATGGCTCACCGGCTTAATACCTGATGCCCTACCTAAGCAGGTTGCCCCCGAAGCCGATCCTTCCTCGGGCCGCGGGCTCGTACAGCACATGCACGTTCTCCACGGGGCGGCGGAAGGCGCGGGCGACGGCCTGGGCGAGGGAGAGCATCTCGCGGTCCAGTTCCGGAGGCGCGGGGAGGCCCTCAGCACCCTGACGAAGACCGGCAGGACGCCCTCGGGCAGGCCGCCACCGCCCTCCGCATAGGAAGCTCGAGGCAGATCCCTGAGCCTCACCCAGGTTTGGCCAGGGGATGAGCCCATGACCTCTCCCGCGACATCGGCCAGGCGCGCAGCCAGGCCATCAGGGAGAGGATGTCGGTCATCGGTAACGGCCTCTATCTCGAGCACAGGCATGCCTGTGGCATCCCCCTGGTGACCTATAAGCCCTCACCGCCTTTCGCTCGGGGCGCGAAAGACTATAAGCAGGGTTCGTGTTCGACGGGGGGAATGCGCGTCCTCATCATCGGCTGCGGCTCCATCGGCAACGTGCTCGCCAAGGCGGCCCAGGGCATGGGGCAGATCGATCTAATCTACTTCACCGACAAGAGCGCACATAGGGCCGAGGCCCGGGTCCGCGAGTACTCCAAGGGCCGGCTCGCCAGGTATGACGATGAGGGGATCGCCAAGGTCATCAAGGAGGTGGACCTGGTCATCGAGGCGGCCAGCCAGGAGGCGGCCCGGAAGTTCGCCCCGATGTGCCTGGAGAGGGGCCGGGACATCATGGTGATGTCCGTGGGCGCCTTCTACGACGACGACTTCCGTGAGCGCTGCTTCCGCCTGGCGGGCGCCAAGCGCGCCCGCCTCTACATACCCTCCGGGGCGGTATGCGGGACGGACGGGCTGCGCTCGGCCCACGGGCGCATAGACGAGGTGCACCTCATCACCACCAAGGGGCCCAACGGGTTCAAGGACGTCCCCTATCTGGAGGAGAAGGGCATCGACGTTTCCAAGCTGAAAGAGCCGATGGTCCTCTTCGAGGGATCGGCCAGGGAGGCGGTGAGGCTCTTCCCCCGGAATGTGAACGTGGCGGCCACGGTCAGCCTCATGGGGGTGGGGTTCGACCATACCAAGGTCACCATCGTCTGCGACCCCCGCGCCGAGGTGAACTCGCACCGCCTGGTGGCCAGGGGGGAGTTCGGGGAGCTGACCTCGGAGATCCACAACGTCCCTTCACCGGAGAACCCGGCGACCAGCTACCTGGCGGCGCTCTCGGCCGTATCGGCGCTCAAGAGCATCGCCACCAACGTTTGGGTCGGCGTGTAGGCCAGGGCATAGATTTAATCGCCATTCGCCCTTTCTCCTCATCCGGTATCATGAGAGAGAGGGCACTCAAGATATTCCAGAACGCCCCAGACGGGCTGGATGCCATAGTCTTCGCCAACGACGTAGAGCCTAACCTGGACCTTTCATTCTTCTACGCCACGGGGGTGGACTCCGGGCTGTTCGAGCAATGCTACGTCGTCCTCTGGCCTGACGGCTCCACGGACCTGTTCACCTCCGCGCTGGAGGAGACCAGCGCTCGCTCCTCCCGATCGCAGCTTCACGTCTTCAGCAAGAAGGCCGAGAAGCTGGAGATGCTGAGGGGGTCCCTGAAGGGGGTGCGCCGCATGGGCGTGTGCGGGGCAGGCCTTACCCTCCGCATGCTGAACGAGCTCAAGGGAGTCTGCGCCGCCGAGATAGTGGATGTCTGGAAGGCCGTGGAGGCGGCCCGGCTCATCAAGGACGAGCATGAGCTGGAGTGCCTGAGGAAGGCCTGCCGCATCGCCTCCGAGGTGGGCGGGGAGCTGCCCTCGCTGGTCCGCGAGGGCATGGCCGAGTACGAGGCCGCCGCCGAGGTCACCTACCGCATGACCAGGCGCGGGGCCAGCGGCGCATCATTCCAGACCAATGCCTCCTTCGGGCCCAACTCCGCCGAGCCTCATCACGCACCTGGCCCGGACCGGCTCAAGAAGGGGGACGCCGTCCTATTCGACTACGGAGCGTTGTACAAGAGGTACGGCTCGGACGTGACCCGGACCTTCTTCTTCGGGCGGGCCAGCAGCAGGCAGAGGGACATGTACCAAGTGGTCCTGCAGGCGCAGGAGGCCGCGCTGGGGGCCATCCGCGCCGGGGTCATCGCCAAGGAGGTGGACGCCACGGCTCGCAGGGTCATCGACTCCTCGCCCTTCAAGAACCTCATGGTGCATTCGCTGGGGCATGGGATCGGGCTCTCGGTGCACGACGGGGGCCGCATGGCCCCGGACGTGGACCTGGTGCTCCAGGAGAACATGGTGCTCACGGTTGAGCCAGGCGTGTACGTGCGCGGCGAGGGCGGGGTGCGCATCGAGGACGATGTGCGCGTGACCAAGGAAGGGTGCGAGGTGCTCACTTCCGCCCCTAAGCAGCTTCAGGTGATCTGAATGGAGGACATTTTGCAGAAGGCAGTGGACCGCATGCTCTCCGAGAAGGCGGAGTTCTGCGATGCGCGCCACCAGGCCATCAGGCGGCTCAATATCATGATCGTGGACGACGGCGTGCGCTCCCTAACCGAGGACGTGATGAGCGGCGTGTGCCTAAGGGCCAGGCATCTGGGCTCATGGGGCTACGCCTCCACCACCTCCCTGGAGCAGGGGGCGGTCCTGGAGGCGGCCAGCCGGGCGGCCAGCGTCGCCCGCCTGGGCCAGTCCAAAGGAAGGAGGATACCCGAGGCCAAGCCCGTGCGGGGCGCGTTCAAGGCCAAGCTGAAGGTCCATCCCACCTCCGTGCCGCTGGAGGAGAAGCTAGAACTGACCAGGGACCTGGGCAAGGCCCAGAAGGTCTCCCCGAGCGTGGTCAACACCAACGCCACCTATACGGAGGGCATGAAGTCCACCACCTTGGTGAACTCTCTCGCCTCCTCGTTGAGCTGGGAGGAGGTGCGCGGCCGGGTGAACTGCATGAGCATCGCCTCCGATGGTGCGAGGACAGAGGTCTTCTACGACATCCACGACGGTAGCGGGGGCTTCGAGCTCTTCAAATCCCTGGACATCGGCAGGATGGGGTCGGATTGCGGCAAGGAGGCAGTGAAGATGCTCTCCGCCAAGAAATGCCCCTCGGGGGAGATGACCTGCATCAGCGACCCCATGA
>JALOTM010000167.1 GCA_025457905.1 Methanomassiliicoccales archaeon | reverse complement strand
CCGTCTCCATGACATAGGCGATGTTGGTGCCCGAGTGCTCCACCAGGTCCTTCTGCAGGGTGTTCATGATCTTCTGCGAGCTGATGCCGTAGTGCTCGGAGAGGGCGTCGATGGAGTCCAGGACGATGAAGGTCTTGTTGGGCAGGTTGGCCTCGGCCATGTCATAGGCCAGCTCCAGCTCGGGGAGCATCACGCCGATGTCCAGGACGACGCCGTCGTCGGTCATCTCGCCGGACATGGCCTCCGACTCGTCCCCCTCCCCGGACTCGATCTGGCCCTCGAGCTTCATGAGCTCGGAGCGCACTACCATGGGGCTGGAGGAATCGGACTTGCCGAGGACCCGCAGCAGGTCCTTGGCCACCCTTAGGGTGGAGTCGTGCTGGTAGTCCTCCATCCCGCGGAAGGAGGGGGCCTTGGTCTTGGAAAGGAAGGCCTTCCCCGCCTTGAGGATGTCGTTGCGCTTGGCCTTCTCCTCCAGCCAGGGGAACTGACGGTAGAGCGCCTCGTCGGAGACGCGCGTGGATAGGTAATAATCAGGCTGTTCCTCCGAAAGCTCCTCAATCAGCTGGAGCGCCAGGGTGGTCTTGCCCGTTCCCGCGTCCCCCTTGATCAGCAAGGAGTGGCCGCCGGCCGCTCGGAAGAAGTTAAGGAGCTCCTCTGGCGTACGACCGCGATATCCCTCAATCATCGGAATCCTGCCTTTTCCGAATATAACCGAAAAGGCTTCTTAATGTTTTCCTACGCCTATCATATCTGGTAAAGTGACCCTGGCGCCATCCGAATGCGCTGGCTCAAGGCCGGGGCTCATGACGGCGTTGGATGGGGCCCTCGACCGTCCGAGCAGCTGATAGCCTTTATAGGGGCGGGTCAATATTCCTGGCGGTTTGGTCTATGCTCATCTGCCCTTTGGACTACAGGTATGGCAGGAAGGAGATGAAGGAGATACTCAGCGAGGAGCGCAGGCTGAGGACGCAGCTGCAGGTGGAGGGGGCACTGGCCATGGCTCACGCCAAGGCCGGGAACATCCCTCGGAGTCAAGCGCAGCGCATCGCCAAGGTCTGCTCCTCGGACGAGGTGACCCTGGAGCGCGTCAAGGAGATCGAGAACGAGACCAAGCATGACATCATGGCCATGGTCAAGGCCATCACCGAGAGGTCCGGGGACGCTGGCAGGTATGTGCATCTGGGGGCCACCTCCAACGACATCGTGGACACCGCCATGGCGCTCCAGATGAAGCACGCCCTGGAGCTCATCGAGGAAGACATACTATCTCTCCTCCGGGCACTGGCCGACCTGGCGCAGAGGCACCGCAACACCGTGATGGTCGCGAGGACCCATGGCCAGTTCGCCATCCCCACCACCTTCGGGTTCAAACTGGCGGGCTATGCCAGCGAGATGCTGCGCTTCCTCGAGCGGCTGAGGGAGCTCAGGCCCCGCGTCTGCGTAGGTAAGATGTCGGGGGCGGTGGGCACCGGCGCCGGCTTCGGGCCCTCCTTCTTCAAGGTCCAGGAGGAGGCCATGAGAGGCCTGGGCCTGGGCACCGAGGAGGCGGCCACGCAGTTAGTCTGCCGGGACCGCTACGCCGAGCTGGCCTCCTTCCTGGCCATGCTGAGCACGGCCTGCGAGCGCTACGCCACCGAGGTCCGCAACCTGCAGAGGACGGAGATCGGTGAGGTCATGGAGGCCTTCGACGAGAAGAAGCAGGTCGGCTCCAGCACCATGGCCCAGAAGCGCAACCCCATGCTCTCCGAGAACCTCTGCGGCCTGGCCAGGGTGGTACGGGGATTCGTGCCCGCAGCGTACGAGGACATGGTCCTGTGGCACGAGAGGGACCTGACCAACTCCAGCGCGGAGCGTTTCATCATACCGCACATGTTCGTCCTCACCGATGACATCCTGGTCAAGATGGGGCAGGTGTTCGCCGGCCTCAAGGTCAACAAAGAAAGGATGCTGAGCAACCTGCGCTCCTCCCGGGGCATGGTCATGTCCGAGGCGGTCATGCTGTCCCTTGTCTCCAAAGGCCTGGGAAGGCAGGACGCGCACGAGGTGGTGCGGAGGGCCAGCCTGGCGGCGGAGAAGCAAGGGAAGGACCTCAAGGAAGTGCTCCTGAAATGCAAGGAGGTCAGGAAGGTCATGAGCGCCAAGGACCTGGAGGAAGTCATGGAATACTCCAGCTACATCGGCTCCGCCCCGGAGATGGTGGACCGGGTGTTGGCCAAGGTCGAGAAGGCGCTGGAGTGAGCAGACGAGTGGGCGTACATGGACCAATGGACCGCCTTGGGGCTGGTGGCCGGCTTCCTGACCACCGTTGGCTTCGTGCCTCAGATAGTCAAGGGGATTCGGAGCCGGAGCATGCGCGACGTCTCCCTGATCATGCCAATATTCCTTGGCCTGGGGATGCTGCTCTGGCTCCTCTACGGGATATGGCTTGAGTCCCTGCCCATCATCCTCTGGAACGCGGTGGCCTTCGCCCTGAACATGGTGATCATCGCCCTGAAGCTGCTCTATGGAAGGAACGGAGGTGGCTAGACCTGTATGAACAGGCGCAGGGCGCGCACAGGGCCTTCAGGCAGCATGTCGACAGGCTGAGCAGGCCAGGAACCACCAACCAGATGCTTGCGCAGGCGCGGTCGGTCATGTGCGACAAGCGCGCCAGGGGCATGACATTGGAGGACATCGCACTGGCCATCGACCTCTGCGTCCGTATGAAGTCCTTGCTCGATTCAGAGCTAATCCGCCTCATCCTCCGCACCTCCGAGACCTCCGGCCTCGAGGTCAGGTCCATCGTCCTCAGCCAGGCCATGATGGAATGTCCCGACGCCGCCATCTCTTGGGCCAGGGACCCTCCCACCGAGCTTCGGCTGCAATACGAGCCCAGGGCTAGGAATGCGGTCGTGACCTGCGACATCCCTTTGCTCCGCATCGTCAGGGAGGAGGATGGTTTCCTTTTGGTGAACGAGGACCGGCACATGTCCCAGCTCAAGACGGAGCAATTCTTTGAGGTCGCCGCCGATTCTCTCGAAAGGAGGAGTCCCTGACCGGAGGTGGATTCTGAGCCACCACACCGATTCCCAGCAAGGACAAGTATATATCCCCCTCCCTCATTGCACTGAGCCAACGGGCAAGTAGATCAGCGGAAGATCGCCGCCTTCGCAAGGCGGAAGCCGGGGGTTCGAATCCCCCCTTGTCCACTCCATCTAGCTTTTTATCAAATGTACCGGTTTCTGATCTCACGGCCAATGCCACATAGTCTCAAGGGGGATAATCCTGGCTACTCCATCGACTTTTTCTCGGCATATGGCTGATTAGGGCGTAAAGGCGAGCGCATTACAAGGTGCGCATCGAGCCACCTTGGGAAATAGACATCTCGATTACGGCACATTCCTGTTGGCTCGCTCTCATGAGAGCCACAGTTATGATTAATCAGCACTTCGAACTCTCCCATGACCTATGAATCGTATTCGGACATAGG
>JALOTM010000166.1 GCA_025457905.1 Methanomassiliicoccales archaeon | reverse complement strand
CATAGACCTGTTCGGGGACGAGCAGGAGCTGTCCGACCTCACCTTCGACGCCAAGGAGACCGGTGCCATCATCATCGGGGGCGGCATCTCCAAGCACCATACCATCTGGTGGAACCAGTTCCGGGGCGGTCTGGACTTCGCCGTCTACCTGACCACGGCACCGGAGTACGACGGCTCGCTATCCGGCGCCCAGGTGCGCGAGGCGGTCTCCTGGGGAAAGGTGAAGGAGGATGCCGACCAGATCACCGTGGAAGGGGACGCCACCATCACCCTGCCCATCATCGTCGCCAGCGTCATCCAGCGCCTGGAGGAGAAAGCTTGAGGAAGGTCGTGGTCATCAAGGGCGACGGCATCGGCAAGGAGGTCATACCCGAGGCCGTTCGGGTCATCCGACAGGTCACGGACAAGCTGGAATGGATACCCGCGCACATGGGGCTGGAGTGCAACGCTATCTATGGATGGTACCTGCCTCCCCGCACCATCGAGCTGGTCCACGAGTCCGATGCCGTGCTCTTCGGTGCCATCACCACCCCCATAGCCGACCCCAACTACCGCTCCCCCCTGCTGTTCTTGCGCAGGGAGCTCGACCTCTATGCCAACGTCAGGCCGGCCAAGAAGCTCCTCCCCAACATCGGGGTGGGGGACCTGGACATGGTGCTGGTGAGGGAGAACACCGAGGGCATGTACACTGGCATAGAGAGGGAGGAGGGCGACGCCATCATACTGGAGAGGAAGGTGAGCGAGAAGGCCTGCAGGCGCATCGTGCGCTATGCCATCAGCCTCAGCAAGAGAAGGGGGCTGAAGCGCATCCATTGCGTTCACAAGGCCAACGTGATACGCAGGTCCGACGGCCTCTTCCGCAGGGTCTTCTTCGAGGAGATGGAGGGCAGCGGCCTGGAGGCCCGGGAGATGCTCGTGGACGCCGCCGCTGCCGCCCTCATCACCAAGCCCAAGGAGTTCCAGTGCATCGTCACCTTGAACCTCTACGGGGACATCCTATCGGACGAGGCGGCGGCGCTGGTAGGGGGGCTGGGGTTCACCCCCTGCGGCAACATCGGGGAGCGGCACGCGGTCTTCGAACCCTGCCACGGCAGCGCCCCCGACATCGCTGGCAAAGGCATGGCCAATCCCACCGCCACCATCCTCTCGGGCACCATGATGCTCAGGCATCTGGGCCTGTGCCAGGAGGCGGAGCGCATCGAGGGGGCCCTCAAGCGCGCCTACCTCGACGGCGTCTCCACTCCCGATGCCGGAGGCCATTACTCCACGGTTGCATTCACCGATGAGGTCGTCCGGCGGCTGGACGCTTGAAGGGCTAGGGTTTCCTGTCCTTCAAGCGCTGGTACTCCTTCTCCGCGAGCTTGTCGACATACCCAGGCCCGAAGTACACGCCGGCGATGTGCGCCACGACCCCTATCCCCCAGCCTCCCAGCACGAAGATGAACCAGGGGAACCCCCCTCCGCTCCACCACCAGATGGCTATCAGGAACGAGTTCACAAAGACATAGGCCGCGATGTGCACCCAGAGACCGGCCTTGTCCTCGGCGATCTTCTGCGCCCGGTAGCGCATCTCCTCCTCGGTCGCCATGAAGGGAGCATTCGCTGGGAGGGATGAAAAGAGTTACGGTCCAACCTCGACCTGCCCCCGAGTGCGCCAGCCGAGACGCCCCATCTGAGCCTCATGCACCGCTCGCACCGATGATGTTATGATTGCCGACCCTGCTCCAGGTAGGATGCCATTGGACCAGATGGAGATCGCTCGGAAATTGGCACATTTCTATTCCATCAATCCTCCCGACCTTTCGGTGATCACCAACATCAACAAGCGCCACTTCCGTCTCCTGCTCCCGAACGGAAGGTTCTTCAAGCTCAAGGACACCATCCGTTCCGCCCGGGACCTCCAGGATTGGCTGGTCAAGCTGGCTCCGCTAGACGTCTATTACTCCACGTCCACCTACCTCAATCCTACCGGGGTCGCCTCCAGGCCCAAGAAGTCCACGGACTACTGGGGACCAGGCAACGTCGTGCTCGGCCACGATATAGCCTTCGACATCGATCGCCGTCCGCTCTCCCTTTTCAACCTCGAGAGGGCAAGGAAGGACGCTCTTAGCCTCCATGCCTTGGTGACAGGACTTGGCTGCCCCTTGAAGTACATCGCCTTCAGTGGCAGCAAGGGCTTTCACCTGGTGTTCCAGGATCCTGAAATGGAGATCGAGCCGGATTACCGTGTGAGGGAGAAGGCCTTGATCCGGAGGAGGAAGGCTCTGGTCGAGGAGGTGGAGCGGGCGGGCATAGCCGTCGATGCCGCGGTGACCACGGACACGCGTCGGATCATCCGCCTGCCCGGCACGGTGAACTCGAAGACCGGCCTCTGCTGCCAGGTCATCTCCCTGGAGGAGCTGCACAGACCCGTATCGAGCTGGATGGAAGGCATCGCCCGCCTGGATGGGTCCAAGCCCATCCCCAGGTTCAAGATGGGACCGTTGCGGCGAGCACGGCCGAAGGCCAAGCGGCCCAGGGCCGAAGAGGGGGCGGAGATCGGCTACACCACCTTCCTCTCCAGCTCGGTGCTCGGGACCAAGGGAAGACATGCTGTCCTGATCTCCTTGCCGAAGGCAGGCCAGGCCAGAACGATGTCCTTGTTGCGCATGGTGCAGGAGGAGTATGACCTGACCGACATATACCTGTTCGAGCTGCCAGGCTCCTATCAGGCCATCTGCCTCAAGACGGTCCAGCGCAACCGGTACCAGAAGATACTGGACTTCATTCGCTCGCCCTCGGCACATCAATTAAGGAGGTATGATCGCGTCTCCCTGAGGATGGGGCCATTGGTGGACAGCAGCCTCAGAATGCTCGAGCCACCAGCGCAGTTCATCACCTTCCTGGAATGCCCATCGGAGGCAAGAGAACGCAACTTCGTGAGCCGGGGGCACATCAACTTCCTGAAGAAGCACGGAATGGCCCCCCTCGATTACCCGAGCGTGCATGGCAGCGAGGAGTTCCAGCTGGTGGACGCCGAGATAAGGCTATGATGGCCCGAGTGGGTAACTATTTAACTTCGCATCTGGATTAGGAGGTTGCACTCCACATGATTCCTTCGGGAAGATGATAGGGACATTCGTCCAGGAGTACTACAACAGGCGGTTGAACGGGAGTGGTTCTCCGCCTTCCATGTCATTCATGTGAGGAATCGGGATGTCGGCGGGAGAGCTTCGCGGCCCAGGGACTTTTGGGGCGTGCCCTCAATGACCAGCCCCGAGTATCAGCGATTACAGAGATGGATCTCCTCCAGAATCGGGGCCGACCCGTCCGACCCCACAGCCCAGGCCAAGCTGGACAACCTGATCGCCGCGGAGAGAGCGAAGTATCCCTCAGCCAAGGGGAGGATGGCATTCGCCACCTCGGGGAGCGACACCATCGTCTCTGGAGAGACCAAGCCATTCCGGGGCAGACTGCGCAGGATTGGCGGCACCTG
>JALOTM010000005.1 GCA_025457905.1 Methanomassiliicoccales archaeon | reverse complement strand
GCGCACTCCACCCTCATGCCCAGCTTGTCACCGAGCTCGATGAAGTCATGCGCGTACTTCTTGGCCATGTCCATGGTGGGGACCTTGGTGCCCATGCCCATGGGGATGTCGACCAGGAGGTTGTCCGCCCCCACCGCCTTCTTCTTGGACAGGACGCTTGCCAGCAGCTGGGCGTGAGGGTCGATTCCCAACGGATACTCCACGCGGATGATTATGTCGTCCGCCGGGGCCAGGTTGAGGCCGCCCCCCCAGGCCATGATCCCTCCCACGGACTCCGAGATGCTCTTGAGCTTCCTGGCGTCGAAGTTGACGTTGGCGAACACCTCCACGATGTCCGCCGTGCCGGCCGCCGAGCTGATGGCCCGCGACGAGGTCTTGGGTATGAGCAGGCCGGCCGCGGCCACGATGGGCACGACCAGGAGGGTGACCTTGTTGCCTGGCACCCCGCCCACGGAGTGGAAGTCGAACACCGGCCCGCGGTCGAACTCGATGGTCTCCCCGGTCTCCACCATGGCCTCGGTGAGGTCCACGGTCTCGCGTATGTTCATGCCATTGATGTGCAACGATGTAACGTAGGCCGAAAGCTCGACCTGGGATAGGTTATGGGAGCTGATGTCCTGCACCAGTGTCCGGATCTCCGCGGTGCTCAGCTCCTGACCGTCCATCTTCTTGCGGATGTACTCCACGGACTCCGGCTTGCCCGTGGCGGTAACCTCCAGGACCTCCCCTACCTCCGGGCCGATGTACTGGAAGGCCTTGCCCAGGAGGCCCACCTCGCCGGTCTTGAGGTACCTCTCCGTGATGTGCACCAGCGCGGTCACGGTCTCGTTCTCGTGCCTGAGCTTGATGCGGTCCTGCTCCCTCACGCCGAGCTCCAGGGCGTCGATGGCGTGCAGCAGCGCCGTAAGCTCGCCCGTGTCCATGTCGATGTACTTCGCCTTGAGCCTCATCTCGATCCCCACTTCTCCAATGCCAGGCGCAGCTCCTCGTGGTCCCTCGCGTACTTCTTGGCCGGTATCCCGGCCGCCGCGGCGTCAACGGCCTGCGCCAGGGCCGCGGCCCCCCCGCGGACGCCCTTGGGATGGCCGGACACCCCCCCTCCCGCCTGGATCTGAATGTCGTTCCCGCCGATCTCGACCAGCTTCCCCACCAGCCCGGGATGGACGCCGCCCGAGCACACGCTCATCACTGGCTTGAGCGCGCCCATCCGCTCGGTGCAGGCCAGCTGCGATGCCAGGTCCTCCTTGGCATCGCCATGCATCTTGCCGACCCCGAACGTGCCGATGTGCACCGCGTCCCCGCCGCACATCCTGGTGAGCTTGGTGAAAACGCTCCACGCCACCCCGTGGTAGGGGTCGCGCGTGAAAGCCGCATGGAAGGTTCGATGCACATGGATGGGCAGCTTTATGGACGGGTCCTCCGCCAGGACCTGCACGGCCGCGAACCCCGCGGTGAGCACGTCCACCATCAGCTCGGTAGCGCCCAGCTCCTGCGCCCTCTCCGCCACCTCCAGGACCTTGTCGCCGCGCGTGGTCACGTTGATGGCGTGCATCATCCGGTGCCCGGTCTCCTGCTTGACCTGGTCGATGGCCTCGGCGATGGCCACCACCCTGTCCTCCAGGGGGCAGAAGCGCTGGTTGCTGAGCGTCTCGTCGTCCTTGCCGTTGGTCAGCCCGCCCAGCCCCGCCTGGTAGATGTAGTCGTGGTAGCCCTGCGGGGGCAGCCCGATCTTGGGCTTGACGATGGTGCCCACCAGGGGCTTCTCCGGCCGCTTCAGCATCTTCCTCATCCCGGCGATGCCGAACTTGGGCCCCTTGAACTCCTTGATCATGGACCGGGGGAAGATGCAGTCCTCCAGGCGCACGCCCTGCAGCGCGTCCAGCCCGAAGAGGTTCCCGCATATCACGCTCATGATCTGCGGCACCCCCCCGATGTCCAGGGAGAAGTCCTCCGCCGGGAAGGCGATGGTGCACGTGTCCTTCTTTATGTCGACCACCTTCCCGCTGTAGGCCTCGAAGATCTTCTCGTCCAGCGTGCTCACGTCCGTCCATGTCCCCGTGGACTGCTCCGTGGCTATGGCCGCGGCGGCCGTCTTCATGGGCAGGTCGGTCTTCACCCGATAGACGCAGACCACATTGGCGTCGAGGTCGACCTTCTCGCCTAGATGCAAGTACTTCTCGGAGTATTCCATGCTCTCACCATTTTTCATTCCTGTCGAAAATGAACTCGTGGCCCAGCTCCTTCACGATGATCTCGTACGCCGCCGAGGGCGGTACGACGCCCACCTCAGTGATGATGGCGTCGATGTACTCCGGCGGGGTGGCGTCGAAGACGGGGTTGAGGATCCTGGTGCCCTCGGGCACCTCCCCCTTCCTCACGACCTCCGACGAATCGCGCTCCTCTATCTCAACCAGCTCGCCGTACATGGTCTTGGGGGAGAACTTGAAGGTCTCCGCCGCCACCAGGAAGGGGACGCGGGCCTCGTGCGCCGCCAAGGCGATCTGGGAGGTGCCTATCTTGTTGATGACCGCTCCGTTGGAGCAGATGGTGTCCGCCCCCACGACCACCACGTCGATGTCCTTCATCAGCCATCGGGCCGCGGAATCCACGACCATCGTGGGCCTCAGGCCGGCAGCGCTCAGGTCGCGGACCGTCAGCAGCCCCTGCCGCCAAGGCCTGGACTCGGTGGCATAGGCCTCTACCCTCTTCCCGTCCTTGAACGCTTGGATGATGACGCTCAGCGCCGCCTTGGAGTTGCAGTGCGTGAGCACCCTGTCGCCGTCCCTGATGCGCTTCGAGCCCACCTTCCCGATAATCTCCACCGCCTGCCTGGAGCGCGAGATGAAGGCATCGGCGTTGTCCATCACCATCACCCTGAGCTCCTCCGATGCCATCTGGGCGGAGGTCCCCTTGAAGACCGATTGCACACCGTTCCATAACGAGACCGCCGTGGGCCGGGAGGCCAGCAGTTCCTCCTTGCCTCTCTGGAGGACGTCCCAGAGCTCGCCAGGCCTGTCGCCCTTGTAGTCCATGGCCTCCTGCCTCAGGGCCTCCGCGGCCCTGCGGGCGATCTCCGCCGCGCCACGGATCTCCATGCTCCTTATGCCGTCAGCGATGTCCCTCAGGCTCAATTTCGCACCATCGTAGCGTATTACAGCTAGCCCCAGATAAACGTTGGCTGGAGGCCGTCATCTGCTCAGGAAATCGACGAGGTCGGGCAGGGGCAGGCAATTGAGCACGTCCCTCTTCTCCAGCCATCCGCGGCGCGCCGTGGCCACGCCGTACAACATGTAGTCCAGCTGCGCCACGGAATGGGAGTCGGTCCCAATGGCCACGCGCACCCCGCCCTCCTTGGCCCGCCTGCAGTTGACATCGCTCAGGTCCAGTCTCTCGGGGAAGGCGTTCAGCTCCAAGCAGACCTCGTTGTCCTTGGCCGCCCGCATGACTCTGTCCATGTCGAAGGCGTACGGCTCCCGCTGCTCCAGGACCCTTCCGGTCGGGTGGGCCAGTATGGTCAGGCGCTCGTTGGAGAGGGCCGTGAGCAGCCTCTCCGTCATCTCCCTCTCGCCCATGGAGAACTTGGTATGGACCGCGCCAATCACGTAATCGAGCTCCTCGAGCACATCATCGGGGTAGTCGAGCTTCCCGTCCCCGAGGACCTCGACCTCCGCGCCGATCAGCACCTGCACCCCCTCCACCCTCTCGCTGATATGCCTCGCGATGTCCATGTTGCCCCGGAGGCGGTCCACGGTCAACCCGTTGGCCACCTTCAGCGACTGCGAGTGATCGGTGATGCCCAGGTACTCGTACCCCTTGCCCTTGGCCGCATAGGCCATCTCCTCGATGGTGGCCGAGCCGTCGCTGGCCAGGGTATGTGCGTGGAAGTCCCCCCTGATGTCCGCCATCTCCACCAGCCTGGGGAGCTTGCCGCGCCTCGACGCCTCTATCTCCCCGCGGTTCTCCCGCATCTCCGGCGGCATGATCCTTAGCCCCAAGGCCTCGTAGATGTCCTCCTCCCGCTCGCTGGCCACCACCTCCCCGGTGTCCTTCTTGAAGAGGCCGTACTCGTTCAGCTTCATCCCCCTCTCGCTGGCCATGGACCGGAGGACGACGTTATGCTCCTTGTTGCCAGTGAAGTACTGCAGGGCGGCCCCGTACTGCTTGACGGCGACCACGCGCAGGTCCACCTGCGTTCCGTCCTTGAGGCGCAGCACCGCCTTGGTGGGGCCGCGCTCCAGCAGCTCCTCCGCCCTCGGGTAAGAGGCGAACACGTCCATCACCGCGCCCGGGTCGTCGCTCCCGGCCAGCAGGTCGATGTCGCCGATGGTCTCCTTCATGCGGCGGAGGGAGCCCCCGACGCTGATCAGCTCGAGGGCGGCCCTGCCCGCCAGGTAGGCCCTGATGGCCTCGGCGATGGGATAGGCCTGGCCCAGCAGCATGCGGCCGCTCCTCCTCTCCAGGAGGGCGATGCCCTGCAGTATGCGCTCCTCGGATTTGGGGCCGAAGCCCTTCAGGTCGCGGATCTGGTGCGACGCCGCGGCCGCCCGGAGCTCGTCCAGGTTGGTGACCCTCAGCTCCTTGTACAGGTGCATGGCCGTCTTGGGGCCGATGTCCGGCACGTCCATAAGCTGCAGCAGGCCGGCGGGGAGCTCCTCCTTGAGCTCGTCCAGGTAACGGAGCCTGCCGGTGTCCAGGAGCTCCTCAACCTTCTTGGCGATGGCCTCCCCCACACCGGGGATGTCCCTGAGGTTGGAGGTCTTGCGGAAATCGCTAAGCTCGAGCTTCATCTCCTCGATGCTGCGCGCCGCCTTGCGGTAGGCATTGGGCTTGAAGGCCACGCCCTTGAGCTCGAGCAGGTCCGCCACCTCGTAGAGCGCGGAGGCGACTTCCGAGTTGCGCATATCCCCTGTGCAATTGACGTGCGCAGCCTAATAAACCCTGGGAAAGGGGCCTGCTCCGTTCCGCAGGTGACGCCCCTGGACCGTCGTCCGGAAAAGAGCCAGTCGCCAGAAAGCATCCTTCAGAATAAAATACCGCTAGTGATATTAGACAGTCAAGGCGAGCTCATGAGCGGTCCAAATCCTTACAAATTGGCCAAGCAGCACGTGGAGCGAGTCGGGAAGATAATGGGACTCGAGGACGGCGTAATCAACATCCTTTCGTCCCCCAGGAGGGAGCTGGAGGTCAATTTCCCGGTCAGGATGGACGACGATTCGCTGCGGGTGTTCCAGGGGTACCGGGTGCAGCACTCCTCGGTGCGCGGACCGTGCAAGGGAGGCATCCGCTACCATCCCGGCCTGACCATGGACGACGTGCGGGCGCTGGCCATGTGGATGACCTGGAAGTGCGCCGTGGTGGGCATACCCTTCGGCGGGGCCTACGGCGGCGTGACGGTGGACACCAAGAAGCTGTCCAAGACGGAGCTGGAGCGCGTGACCAGGCGCTTCGCCAGCGAGATATCCATCATCATCGGCCCTCACGAGGACATCCCGGCGCCCGACGTGTACACGGACGCCCAGACCATGGCCTGGTTCATGGACACCTACTCCATGAACGTGGGGCATTGCGTGCCCGGCATAGTCACCGGGAAACCCATCCAGATCGGAGGCTCGCAGGGACGCGAGGAGGCCTCCTCCCGCAGCGTCATGTACGTGGTGCAGGAGGCCTGCAAGGCGATGAAGATGGACATTCATGGGGCCACCGTCGCGGTTCAGGGCTTCGGGACCGTGGGATGGAACGCGGCCAGGCTGCTCCAGCATGAGGCCGGATGCAACGTGGTCTCGGTCAGCGACTCCTCGGGAGGGATATTCGACCCCAAGGGCCTTGACGCCATGAGGGTGCACGAGTTCAAGAAGAAGGGCGGGAGCGTGCTCGGCTTCCCAGGGAGCAAGGAGATCGAGAACGAGGACCTCCTGGAGCTGGACGTGGACATCCTCGTGCCTGCGGCCATGGAGAATGTAATCACCAAGGAGAACGCGAAGAGGATCAAGGCCCGGATCGTGGCGGAGGGCGCCAACGGGCCCACCACCCCGGAGGCGGACACCGTCCTGTACAACAAGGGCATCATGCTCATCCCGGACATACTTGCCAACGCGGGGGGCGTGACCGTCTCCTACTTCGAGTGGGTGCAGGACCTGCAGTTCTTCTTCTGGAACGAGGAGGAGATACGGAACAGGCTCAAGGCCATCATGACCTCGGCCTTCGCCCGGGCGTTCAAGATACATAAGGACAGGAAGGTGGACATGCGCACGGCAGCCTACATGCTGGCCCTGGGCGAGGTGGCCAAGGCGCTGGAGCTGCGCGGCATCTATCCTTGATTCGAGGAGGTTTTTCCGACGCGCTTCACCTTGCCGCGCCCCTTGGAGGCAGAGGAGCTGATGGCCCTCATGGAGGGCTGGTGCGAGATCCTGGGCCTCAGGCTGGAATATGTGCCGGTGACCATCTCGTATTCCGGGGCCAAGGGCTCGGAGAGGAAGGTCTACGAGGGTGTGCGGGCCTCCTCCGAAAAGGCCTGCCTGCGCATCCGCAGCGCCTCCGGGAACCTTGAGAAGGGAGAGATGGTCCAGGACCTGCTCATCGACGCCGAGGGCGAGGATGAGCGGGTGCGAGAGCTGCTGGTGAGGATGAGGGGCCTCGAGTCGCCGCCGGTCCATTCCGTCGAGGTGGCGGCGGTCCCGGAGGCGGTGCCTCGGGCGAGGAGGCCCCGGCCGGAGGTGCCAGAGGGCACCTTCATGGTGCTGGCGGTGGAGCAGGGCGCCTGGGGGCAGAGGATAGTGGAGCACCTCATCAAGGCGGCCCCGGCCCACTGGGCCCTCAACCGGACGAGCCTGCCCCGGGACCTGCCGATGCTGGTCGACGAGCCATCGGCCCTTCTCCCGAGGGAGATGCCCTACGCCGACCTGGTCCTCCTGCTCTCCGAGCATCCCAGCACGGTGCAGCTGCTTCCCGACATAATCCTGGCCACGGGGGCGAGGGCGGCGATCGCCCCCATCGACAACCCCTCCTGGATGCCCCTGGGGGAGGCCAACCGGGCCGCCCGCCTGCTCAGGGAGATGGGGGTGGCGTCCGCCTTCCCGAGGCCGTTCTGCACCTTGGCCGAGGTGGGGGACGAGGTCATCGACGAGTTCGCCCGCTACTTCGGCGCCCCCCTGGTGGAGATCGAGAGCCTCGAGGGGAAGGTCAAGAGCATGACCGTGCACCGTGGCGCGCCCTGCGGGTCCACGGAGTTCGTGGCCGAGAGGATGGAGGGCGTCCCGCTCCAGGAGGCGGTGGAGAGGGCCGGACTGCTCCATCACCACTACCCCTGCCTGGCCAGCATGGCCCGGGAGGAGGACCTGGGGGACACCCTCATGCACATCTCGGGGCATAGGCTCAAGCAGGACGTGGAGCGCGAGGTGAGGAAGAGAGGGGAGCGCAGGGCCAACTATCTGGAGCCTTGACGGGAGGGCGTTCCTCGGCTCTGCCCGAGCGTCCATGCCAGCAGGGGAGGGCGAGACAACAGATTTATATATCCAACTCCGGTATGATTAGGAAAGGCAGGCTAGGAGGGCTCGGGTCAGTGGCGGAAGAGAACACAGTCTACATCGGAAACAAGCCCACTATGAACTACGTGCTCGCGGTGGTCACCCAGTTCAACAACGGCAACGACCACGTGACTATAAAGGCCAGGGGGCGCGCCATCAGCCGCGCGGTGGATGTGGCCGAGATAGTCAGGCATCGCTTCATCCAGGAGGTATCGGTGCGGGACATCAAGATCGACACCGAGGTCCTCAAGGGCGAGGGCGGGACGCAGGCCAACGTCTCGTCCATCGAGATCTACATGAGCAGATGAGGCGTGGCGCGCCGGCGGCAAGGTTCCAAGCCCTAGCGCCGGCCATGCGCATTCTCAGGACACCTCGCGCTCCAGCGCTCTTAGGTCGCGCTCCTCCAGCGCCTCGGGGTCCAGGGGGACCATCATCACGCCCTTGGCCAGGATGACCTGGTCCCGGATGACCTGGAGGAACTTGAGCACGTTCTTGAACTCGTTCTGGGTGATGAGGTACTCCATACCCTCCAGGAGCACATGCCCCCCCTTGTTCTCGCCCAGGAAGGACTTGATCATGGTGTTGATCCGGGGCAGGTCCGTCGGGGATACGAACTCGCACCCCGCCGCGTCCTCGGGGCGGCAACCCTCCGTCTTCGTGAGCCATACCATCTGGCATTCGATGTTGTAGCGCCTGCGGAGCATGTCGGGGTGCGTGCGCAGGATGCACAGCCCCTTCCCCCCGGAGGCTAGATGCGCCCTGAGCCTGGCCATCGGGGCGTCCAGGCCGCGGTCCTTGATCACGTACAGGCCGCCGGGCTGGAGGTCGAGCGCGGCGGCCGTAGCGGGAGCGGCGGCCGGGGAGGGGACGGCCAGGGCCTTGGCCGGCGCCTCCACGATGGGCTCGGAGAACTCGTACTCCGCAGCGACCTTGCGCCGGCGCCTCTCCAGCTTCTCCCCGATGGCCGTGCGCTGCCCCTTCACAAGGATCTGCATCTCCCGGCTGGTGTATCCCTTCCCCGTCAGGGAGAGGAACTCCTCCCAGGCCTCCTTGAGCCCCTCCTCGTATCCCTTCATGTACGCGTCCGCGAAGGACCTCTGCTGATCCATGGCATCCCCCTTCCATGAGAGAAGCCACCTGCGTATAGACAAACCTTCGCGTCCCTGCCGCCGAGAAAAAAGTACATATCGCTTCCACAGCCTCGCCTGCACCATGCAGCGCCGGGTCCGCTTCCGCGGTGTCAAGGCCACCCCAAAAGGCCTGGAGAAGGACCTCCTGGACAAGTCCAGCCGATTAGCGGAGGACCCCTCCCTCCTGCTGCCCAAGTGCGAGCAGGCCTGCCGAAGGTGCCCTTTCGACAAGTTACTGAAGAAGATGGAGAAGGTGCAGAGGTACAAGGGGGACCCCGACTCCCTCGTCGACCTGGCCGGCCACGGCGACCAGCTGGTGCGGGCCTACGCCGCCACCATCTCCCTGTCCGCCTCGGGCAAGATACCGTTCCTCACCGTGCGCAAGCTGCCGGTGGGGGACGTGTCCTTCGCGGTACGGGGCAAGGTGGACGCCGAGAAGCTCATCGGGGTGCAGTACTTCGACGATCCCGACCTCAGGCTCCTGGCCTTCTGGGACATCGCCCGGGACGAGGACCTGCACATCTATTCGGAGGAGGAAGGCCTGAGGTGCTCGGACGCCCCCAAGGCCCCGGCGGCCTTCGTCAAGGAGGCCTTGGCCAACGCCCCCTACGAGCTGGCGGCGGACCGGAGCTGCGGCCATCCGGGCGCGCCCATCGCCCTCCACCTCACCTGGAGGTCCGCCGACCTCGTGGTCTCCATCTGCTCGGACTGCGCCGGGGACGTTAACCTGCTGCACGAGCTCACCTCCAGGATCGCCGCGCGGGACCCGGCGGACGACTTCTCGGTGGAGGTAAGGTACGCCCCCAACTGCATCGCGCACTCCGGCTGCGCCACCAAGTCCCCCTTCGCCATGAGCTCCTCCCTCAGGGACAAGTACCGCAAGGGCGAGGTGGACGACGCCACCCTCATCGACCGCTGCCTGGCGGAGCGCAAGGCGGAGCTGCGCCGCACCTCCGGCGAGCTCTACATCCTGGGCAGCGCCTGCTACGGCAAGGACAAGGAGGCCTTCGTCAAGGCGCTCAAAGGCAGCGAGGCCGAGGTCAAGGCCATCTCCGGGCTGGCGAGGTCAAAGGCCATGGTGGTCATCTCCTCCTCGGAGCAGACCGCCAAGGTCATCGCCGACATGTGGCAGGAGCAGAGGGACGCCCTCCTAGGCCAGGTGTCCTCTCCCGAGGTATGGAGGCCCCTGCTGGAGCAGAACCCCTCCATGCCACCGGGCCAAATGGTCCAGGAGGCATACCGCCTGCAGAGGGCCAAGGGCATTGTGGAGCGGCTGCCCCGCTACACGTCCCGCGGCCCCATCGCGACCATGGCCGACGACCTGGCACGGGCCTTCAAGACCGAGGGGAAGGGGGGCATGATGCGCACCATGGACCGCTACCCCGCCAAGGAGCACAGGGGCAAGGCCGTGGTGTACGGCTTCCTCTCCGCGGTGGGCGAGGCGGACGCCAGGGCCTGGCAGTTCACCCCCGAGGAGAAGGACTTCGGCCGCTACCTGGCCGATTTCGTCAAGGCGCTCATGGAGAGCGAGGGCGAGGCCTATGACGAGGCGCTGCGGAACGTTCTCATGGCCAGCGGCGCCTCGGAGAACCTGGTCCGGGCCAAGTGATCAGTCCAGCACCATCACGTCCACCACGTAGTGGGACACCGAGGGGGCGAAGGACTTCACTTCTCCCTTGTGCACGGCCTCCCACCTCCGCCCCCCGGCCGCCTCCCCGATGCGGCGCAGCGGCCTCGAGGGCCATTCGTCGATGGGGCAGGTCTCATGGTAATGGATCACGCCCCCAGGCCTCACCATCGAGAAGGCCTTGGGAAGGAACTCGTGCGTCGTTCCCACGTAGCCCATGAGCACCCGGTGCGCTAAGCGCTCCCCCGGCAGGTCCCGGTTGTCGCCCAGGACCGGCTCCACCGCGCCCTCCACGCCGTTCAGCGAAATGTTCTCCACCAGGTATCCATAGGCCACCGGGTTGATCTCGCAGGCCACCACCCTCTCGGCGCGCGCATGCTTGGCCAGAGGCAGTGTGAAGTACCCGATGCCCGCGAACATGTCCACCACCGTCTCCCCACGGCAGTCCATCCGGGACATGCGCCACTTCTCCGGGAAGTTGCCCGAGGAGTACATGATGCGGGCCACGTCGAACCTGTAGAGTATGTAGTTCTCCCGATGCACGGTCTCCGTGCCGTCCCCCCAGATGACCTCCACGTCCGGGGTGCGGTGCGCACCGGAGATGACGCCTCGTTCCTGGCAGACGGTCCTGGCCCCCAGCACCTGGGCGTAGGCCTCCGCGACCTTTTCCCTGATGCCGGCCAGCTCCCGGGGGATGCGCAGCACCAGGACGTCCCCGAACATCTCCCATTTGCTGGGCAGGTAACCCTCCAGGTACCTGGGCAGGGAGAGGAGCCGGCGCGCCTGCTCCTGCGGCGACACGTAGCAGGCGCGGGAGCGGGCGTCCCCCTCAACCACCTCCGCCCCCAGCTTCAGGGCCTTCGTCTCGTCGAACCCCTCCACCAGGGGGATGAGCACATGCCCTCCCTCCTCGAAGATGCGCACATCCTTCCGCAAGCCGCCCATGGCCGTGATGCGCTTGCGCACCTGCTCCGCCCGGTCGCGGGGCACCTTGGCCAATCTCATCTCGCGCCAACAGCGTCGAGGGCCTAGATATCCGTTTCCCGGGGACGGTAGAAGAGCGTCCCCAGGAAGGCGGGGGTGAGCTTGAGGAGCGAGGGCGCCGCCCGCAGCACCTGCGGGGCCAGCTCCGCCGGGTAATCGATGTCCCCCTGGCTCAGGATCTGCTCCACCTCCGCCCGTCCCAGGATCCGCCCGATCTCCTCCAGCTTCCTGTCGCTGAGGCGGGTGTAGGCGCGGCGGATGAGCATCCCCCGATCCAGCTCCTTGCCGATCGCCGACCTCCATCTCTCCTGGTACGAGGAGAGGGCCTGCGCGCCGAAATCACCCGATGGGAGGCAGCCCAGGGCGGTCTGCGCGGCGCAACCGGCCGCCACCATCCCGGTGTAGAGGCCTCCCCCGCTGAGGGGCTTCGCCTGCCCGGCGGCATCGCCCACCAGGAGCGCCCCATCGGCGTAGGTGCGGGCCGGAGGACCGAGGGGTATGATCCCGGAGATGACCCGCAGCCTGTCCGCGTCCTCCAGGCCCAGGCTCTTGAGGAACCGCCCCAGGTAG
>JALOTM010000165.1 GCA_025457905.1 Methanomassiliicoccales archaeon | reverse complement strand
AGCATCTACGCATTGCGAGGCTGGTACTCCTCCACATTCTGGAGATACAGCGTAAACGCGAACACCTGGCAGGCCATGGCCTCATTGCCCCGTGAGGTCGGGTTGGGAGCAAGCCTGGCTTACTCCTATCCAGGAAAGATCTATGCCCTGGTCGGGGACGGCACCTCCCTCAGCTATAGGTATGATGCCGTTACCAATTCCTGGTCGTCGAGCACCAATCTTCCTGCTAGGGCCGACGAGGGCGCAGCCATGACCTGCGGCCCCATGCGTTTCTCGCGCTCAGGGGCCATCACCTCTCCGGTGAGGGACACCGGCACCAGCGGCACCAAGCTGCTTGGATTGTTCTGGGACGAGACCTTGCCTGCTGGGACGGACATCTCCTTCGAGATTAGAGCGTCCGATACCTTGATCGGGGGCGTTCCCAGTGCATCATGGGTCAGCCTCGGCGGAACCTCCCCCTTGACCTCTGGCCTTCCTACGGGCCGCTATGTGCAATGGCGAGCCACTCTGACCACCGCTAACATTCATCTAACTCCCATCCTGCAGGAGGTGCGGCTGTACTATGTCTGATGTGCCATCCAAGCGACCATCACCGTTGAAGGGGTCAACGCTCGCCATCGCTCTGTCGGTCCTCGCCCTATCCTGCATCATACCATTGCTAGCCTCCCAGCCGGTGCTGGCTGACAACCCTTATGTGGAACTGGAGATAGACGGTGGTTATGTCGCACCCTTCTCCGTCAAGGACATCCAGCCAGGCGACCTGGGAACCAAGACAGTGGTCCTCAGGAACGCAGGCTCGGTGGACGGCCAGATAGCCATTTGGATCACTTCAATAACTGAGACGGACTGGTCCAACGACGGGGCGCATCTGGACGACTATCTCAAGTTCGAGGTCCAGGCCGAAGGTCTGACCAGCAGTTTGGAGATGCCCTGCGGCATACGCCAGTTCCCCTCCTCAGCCTTCAGCGATTCCTACATATGGGTCCTCAACGTCCGGGCCGGCGCCACAGCCTCGATCATGTGGTACTGGGAGTTCGAGGAGAACTACCAGCCTCAGAACGAGGCCCAAGGGGACGGGCTCAGCTTCACGATCAACTACCTATTGGGCGATATGCCCCCGCCCCGTCCAGGGATGTCCTGGATGGAGATCAGCGTGATAGGGAATCCCACAACCGTGCTCATCGACCCCACCGGCAGGGCTGCTGACGACTTCCTGGCCGAGTCCAAGGACAGGACGGTGGCGATAGGCGTGGAGCGGGGAACGCTCCTGGGGTCCTCCGATGGCGAAAAAGCCTACGACCTGGTGGACCGGATGACCGTCGAGAGGTCCAATGAGCGCTATCCAGTGGTCAATGGCCAGGCCGTGATTGGCACACAGTATTTGGTGACAGCCTACTCGTCCGGTACCTTGATCGAGGGCCAGATTGCGGACACGCCCCTGACGCTCAGGATCAACTACGACCCCGCCCTCCTGCCTTCGGTCACGCGCCTGGTCGGCCTGTACAATTACGAAGCCGGAGCCTGGTCGCCCCTGCCCGCGGCATTGGAGCAGATAGGGTACATCGGCCAATGCGCCGCCCTGATCCAGAAGGGAGGGGAAGTTGGGGTAATCGCCAGCTACGACCCTCAGGAGTCCGCCTATTTCCTTCCCACCGGCCTGAGCATCGAGCCCAGCCAGACGGTCTACTGGGGCCCGATCGAGTTCGTCAAGAGGATGGGGGATTCGGTGGTGGTAAGGCTGTCGCTCACCAACGTCGGCGAGATGCCAGGGGTGAAGAACATCACCCTATCCATCAACGGCCAGCCCTTGCGCTCGGAGCAGGTGGCCCTCGCCCCCGCTGAGAGCAAGGAGGTCTACTTCGAGGTCAAGGGTTTGGACCAGGGGTCATACCAGCTCGACGTGGCAGGCATGACCGGCTCGGTCACGGTGGGGACGGAGGTCAACTGGTGGATGGTCCTGGCCTTCTCAGGGGTCGGCCTAGTGGCCGTGGTGGCCTTCGCCCATAGCAGCTTGCGCTGGAGGCAGATGCGTCGCCGCATGTCCTACATGCAGAAGAGCATGATGGACGTGGAGTCGAAGCTTCTGAAATCCGAGATGACGCTCACCGCCATGAGCGAGCGCCAGAAGAGCATCGCATCCTTGGCCAATCCCAAACCCAGGGTCACGGCGATGATGGAGGCCGCCCCCTCACCATCGATTGAGGTGAACGCCATCATCCAGGACATCGAGGTGCCACTCCCGGCCTCGTCCGGGCCTTCGGCCGAGGACAGGTTCTACCTAAGGCCGGTCACGTCCGAGGCGGCGCCTGCCATGCCTGCAACGGAGCCATTGAAGGATGATGTCGGCACACCGTCAAACGGAGCTCCCGCGATGCCCTTGGACGATCATAGCGCCGAGGAGTCCCTCGGTCGAGAGGAGCTGCTGGAGGAGCGGCGGTTAAGGGTCGCCAAGTCCTTCATCCTGTCCTCCATCAAGGACAAGGGGCAGCTTGCCTTGGAGAACGTCCCGCGCAGCAAGAACGCGGAGCTGGCCATGCGGGCCTTGGGGGAGCTGATAGGCGAGGGCAAGATCATCGCCATTCAGCAGGACCACAGGGTCGTGTACGTCCTCAGCTCCCTCTGAAGAAAAGCATCATCTAATGGCAGGTAATCTTGGAGGACGTGCTCCTAAGTGCTAGAGAGATATCCAAGGCCTTCGGCAAGAAAGAGGTGCTAAGGTCCGTCACCGCCAACATCGAGCCAGGGGACCGGATCGGCCTGGTCGGTGCCAACGGCTCGGGTAAGAGCACCCTCCTGAGGCTCATAATCGGGGAGATCAGGCCGGACATGGGAGAGCTGGAGATCCGCACCGCCCGGATAGGCTACCTGCCGCAGTTCGAAGCCGAGCAGGGGACCTTGGAGAGCGTCATGGTGGACCCCCGCCTCAACGCCATGCAAAGGAGGATGGGAGAGCTGGAGGCGCTCATGCTCCATTCCGGCTCTGATGCCAGCATCGACCTGGACGAGGTGGTGCTGGAGTACAACCGCCTGCAGGAGGAGGTGGCCTCGCGCAAGGAGCATGAGGCCGAGGAGGCCAGGAAGGACGCCATGGAGCGCATGGGCATCGCCGACCGCTCTGGCGACCACCGCCTGGAGGAGATGAGCGGCGGGGAGCGCACCAAGGTGCGCCTGGCCAGGATAATCATGCAGGCCGAGGAGGCGGAACTCCTCATCCTGGACGAGCCAACCAGCCATCTGGACATCGAAGGGGTGGAGGCCCTGGAGGACTACCTGCTCAAGTACCAAGGGGCGGTGGTGGTGGTCTCGCATGACCGCTACTTCCTGGACCGGGTGGCCACCAGCATATGGGATCTGGACGGTGGGACGCTGCGGGAGTTCCGTGGCAACTACTCCGACTTCGCCGCCAAGAAGAGGATGGAGCTGGAGAAGCTGAGGATGGCGAGCGAGAAGCTGCAGCGCGAGCGGGACAGGTTGATCA
>JALOTM010000164.1 GCA_025457905.1 Methanomassiliicoccales archaeon | reverse complement strand
GGGCATCAACGACCTTCCGAGGGCGAGGTCCATGCTGCGCCCCGGCGCCAAGGTCGTCTACCTTCTGGACAACTGCGGGGAGTCGGTCCTGGACCGCCTGCTGGTCCATGAGCTGAGGGCCCTGGGAGCGCGGGTCACCGGCGTGGTAAAGGGCGCGCCGATCCTCACCGACGTCACCATGGAGGACGCGGTCCGCGCCGGTCTGGACAAGTGCTTCGACGAGGTCCTCTCCACCGCCTCCTTCGCGGTGGGCATCGACATGGCGAGGGTCCCCTCCCGCCTCAAGGCAGAGATGAGGGAGGCCGACCTCATCGTCTCCAAGGGCATGGCCAACCTCGAGTCGCTGTCCGACGAGGACTGCCGCCCGATCCTCTATCTCCTGAGGGCCAAGTGCGACCCCGTGTCCCGGCTGATCGGGGCCGGGCGGAACCAGAACGTGGCAAGGCTGTGCGAATGATTCCCAGCGGCGAAAACCAGGCCTTCATGGTTAAATACGGCACTGTGGGTAGCTGTTGCAAGTCAGGATGGTAGGCCGATGATACATGGAGTCAAGACCGCCGTGGTCCTAGCTGGAGGGGAGGGCACTCGCCTGCGCCCCCTCACCAACCACCGACCCAAGCCCCTTCTGCCCGTGCTAGGGAGGCCCTGCGTGGAGTACACCCTGCGAGCCCTGGCGGCCGCGGGCATCGAGCAAGCGTACCTGGCCTGCGGCTACAAGTCCATGGACGTGGTCAAGGCCCTCGGGGACGGCAGCTCCCTCGGAATTGACATCGTCTACGCATTCGAGGAGCAGCCCATGGGCACGGCCGGGGCGGTCAAGCTCCTCGAGAAGAAGCTCCCGGAGACCTTCGTCGTGGCGATGGGGGACGTGCTCATGGACATCGACTTCGAGCACATCATCCGCTTCCATACGTCCGCCGGCGCCATGGTGACCATCGCCTTGACCGAGGTGGACAGGCCCGAGCAGTTCGGGATCGTGGGCATCGAGGAGAACGGCCGCATCTCCCGTTTCAAGGAGAAGCCCAGGACCGAGGACGTCTTCTCCAACCTCATAAACGCTGGCATCTACGTCATCCAGAAGGAGGCGTTCGCCCGGGTCCCCCAGGACACCAAGTTCGACTTCTCCAAGAACCTCTTCCCCAAGCTGATGGAGGAGGGGCAGCCTCTCTTCGGCCTCAGGCTCAGGGGCATGTGGCACGACATCGGACAGCCCAGGGACCTCCTGAACGCCAACCTGGGCATGGCGGAAAGGAAGGGCGTGGAGCGCCACATCTTCGGCACGGACGTCCAGGGAAAGGTCTGCGGCAGCAAGTTCTTCGCCAAGGGGGCGAAGCTGCGCGGCCCCATCTACCTGGGCGAGGAGGCGAGGGTGGGGGAGGGAACCCTGGTCTCCCGCTCCGCCATCGGCCAGGAGAGCGTGGTGGAAGGAGGGGCGGAGATCGTGGACTCCTTGCTGCTGAGCAGTTGCCTGGTGCGAAAGGGGGCGGTCGTGCAGTCCTCCATCGTAGGCGACGGCTGCCTCGTCGGGGAGGGAGTGACCCTGAAGGACTGCGTGCTGGGAGACAACGTGGTCTTGAGAGAGCCAGGCCTCGTGGAGGGGCGGACGTTGGAGTAGTGCGTCTAGCCTAAATACGAGTATGGTGTATCGGGCGCGATGCGTCTAAGGGTGGACAGGTTCGAGGCGTTCCTCATCCTCTCCAGCTTCATCTGGGGCACGAGCTTCGTGGCCTCCAAGATCGGAGTGGAGGAGGTCGACCCCTACTTCTTCGCCATGATGCGCTTCCTCATCGCCACGCCCTTCCTTCTTCTCGTCACCTTCCTGCTGGGGTCCTTCGACGCCTCCATCTACAAGGACAAGATGATCTGGGGCATCGGCATCCTGAACGCCATAGGGCTGGTGCTGCAGAACGTGGGGCTGACCATGACCAGCGCCACCAACACCGTCCTGCTCGTGGACATCAACGTGGTGTACGTCGCCGTGCTGGCCGCCGTCCTGCTCAAGGAGTCCATCAGCAAGTTCACCATCATCGGACTGGCCGTCGGGCTGCTGGGCGTCTTCGTGGTATCCACCGGAGGGGACCTGGGGAGGCTGACGGACGGAAGCCTGGTCGGGAACCTGATCGTCCTGTCCGCCGGCCTGGTCTGGGCCTTCTATATCGTGTACCAGAAGAAGGCCCTGAACAAGCATCCTGATGTGCTCAACATGACCAGCAGCGTGATAGTCACCACCCTGGCGGCCTCCATCCCCATCGCTCTCATCTTCTCGCAGAGCTACGAGCTGACGGTGAACGGAATCATCGCCGTGGCCTACGTGGCTCTGTTCTGCACCGGGGGCGCCTTCCTGCTGTACATCGCAGGGCTGAAGGGAAAGGGCGCCACCGATTCCTCCATCATCCTCCTGCTGGAGATAGTCTTCGCCATGCTCTTCGCCTACCTCATCCTGAGCGAGGTCCCGGACCTGCTCACGGCGGTGGGGGCGGCCCTCATCGTTTCCGCTATAGTGCTGGTGTCCATCCAGGAGAACAACGGCAGGAAGAATGGCAAAAGGAAGGGAGAGGCCTAGGTCACTTCAGCAGCATGTCCTGGGCCTTGTCGCGGGCGTCCACGCCCACGGCCACCTGGACCTCTGAGACCTTCGGCACCAAAATGAACATGCTCTCGATGTTCACGCCCGCCTTGGCCAGCTTCCTGGTGACCTTGGCAAGCTCCCCGGGCTTGTCGGACATGGATATCACCAGCACGTCCTTCTCCCGGAAGTCCATGCCGCTCGCCTTCAGGATCCGGCGAGCGGTCGCCTCGTCGTCGGTGATGACGTGGACGACCGGTTGGGCCTTGCCCAGGTCCGTGGATATCCCACGGATGTTCACTGCGTTCTTGGCCAATACCTCGGCAAGCCGGGCGACCTCGCCAGGCTTGTCCTGCACTAAAACCTCGAACTGCTTGGTCGTCATCGCCGCCCTATTTGTCGGCCTTGGTAGAAAAGGTTTCCTATGGTCGCATATCGTTCAACGATGTTAAACAAGGGACATGATAGTATTAATCGTAGCATCGTTACGAATATCCTGCCTCAAGCCGCAATCGAAATGACGATTGCGAATATGGCCGCAAGAAGGACGAATCCTACCGCCCGCCCGGCCTTGTTGATCCAGAAGAAGTGCAGCGTCCCGCTGGCCACCTTGCCTCCCAGGCCGCATTGCCTGAGGACCGAGAGCACGATGTCGGCATTGAGCTTGGACGACCCGCTAGCGCGGTCCCCGAACCTATACCTGGAGTCGATGACGACGGCATCCCGGGGCATGAAGCGGTGATGCTCTTGGCGAGCGCGGTCCGCCCGGCGAAGAATCCGCTCATCAGGTCGGAGGACCGGGGCCTCCTCCGGAACCAGAGATAGAAGGACGCCAGCTTGTGGGCCCCGCTGGAGGCGACCCTGCGGCCGAGGCTGAGGGGCCCCATGCCCTCCCTGGCCGCGACCACCAGGTCCGCGGAATCCGTGGCCTTCATGAGCTGCCCCACGTACACGGGGGGATGCTGGAAGTCGCAGTCCATGACCACGAACCTCTCCGTGCCCACGGACATGATGCCGTCCATGACCGACGCGGTGAGCCCGCGATCGGCCGGGTCCCGCCTGATGAGCTTGAGGCCCGGGTTCGATCCGAGGAGGGCCTCCACGGCCTGGACCGTGCCATCCTGGGAGTTGTCGTCGACGATGATGACCTTGACCCCTGGGTAGCGGCGCCCGAGCTCACTGACCATGGCTCCGACGTTCCCTACCTCGTTGTACGTGGGGATCACGATGGAGAAAAGACGATGGTCTGCCCTCTCCTCGGCCATTCCATACCCTGTTCAAAAGAATCGCACATGAGTATAAAGCACTTGGCATATCGTTGACCGCCACATCCCCGGTCGGCAGCTGCTCCTGGCATCAACGACCAGGGCCAACGGGCCCCCATGCGAGGTTAAAATAACGCCAAGGGGATTCCGTCGGCAGAGATGTCGTCGGTGTCCATAGGGATATGCGCCTACAACGAGGGGCGCAACATCGGAAGCTGCCTGGAGTCGATTCTGTCTCAGAGGCTGCAGGGCCTCACGCTGCTCGAGGCCGTCGTCGTTTCCAGCGGCAGCACGGACGATACCGATGTCGTGGTAAGGTCGTTCGAAGAAAGGGACGCGAGGGTCCGTCTGGTAAGGGAGGAGAGGAGGGAGGGGAAGAACTCCGCCATCAATCTCTTCCTCACCCTGGCCAAGGGCGACGTCCTGGTCCTGGTCAATGCCGATAACCGACTAGAAGAGGGCAGCCTGCAGGCCCTCCTCGAGCCCTTATTGGACGAGGAGGTAGGTGTCGTCGGTGGCCATCCCGTCCCCATCGACCCCCGGGACAGCTTGGCGGGCGTGGCCACGCACATGCTCTGGGAGATGCATCATCGCGTCGCCCTCATCTACCCCAAGGTGGGCGAGCTCATGGCCTTCCGCCCCCTGGGCAGGTCCCTCCCCACCTCCACCCAGTCCGACGAGGACCTTATCCGCATGGACCTGGAACGAAGGGGCATGACCACGGTCTATGCCCCCAAGGCCATCGTCCGCAACAAGGGACCAGGCACTGTCAGGGACTTCGTCAGGCAGCGCACCCGTGTGAACATCGGGGAGAAGTACATGAAGCGGCTGCATGGCTATGACATCCCCACCTGGAACTCGCGCTACCTCTTCCAGGCCTACCTCTCCTACCTGAGGGACACGCCCGACCCGCTCCCGCTGGTGCTGGGCGCCATGCTCCTGGAGGCCTACTCCCGCCTTTACGCCACCGTGTACGTGGCCCTGGACAAGGGCGACAAGGCGGTATGGCAGCAGGTGTCCTCCACCAAGGACCTGGGCTCCCGGTGATCAGCCGCCCAGCACCTCGTCGACGGCGCGGTTGAAGTCAAAGCCCTCCCGCACCTGCAACCCCTTGGCGCCGACCCTCCGCGCCATCTCCATCTCCCTCTCGCTGTCCCCGATGACGAAGGATGAGGAGAGGTCGATGTCGAACTCCTCCAGGGCCTGCAGCACCATGCCCACCTCCGGCTTGCGGCAGTCGCACCCCTCGTCGGGCAGGTGCGGGCAGAAGTAGATGGCGTCCAGGCGGGCGCCGTCCTTGGCCAGGTCCTTCCTCATCTTCTCATGGATGCGGTCCAGGTCCTGTACCGTGAAGTACCCCCGTCCCACACCGGACTGGTTGGTGACCATGATGACCAGGAACCCCGCCTCGTTTAGGCGCCTGATGGAACGGCCCACGCCCTCGAACAGCTCCAGCCTGTCAGGGCTGGGGCAGTAGGGGACGTCCTTGGCGACGGTGTCGTCCCGGTCGATGAACACCGCCCTCCTACCGAACAGGCCCTTCTCCACCAGGCCGCATATGACGTGCGCCGCGGCCATGTAGCCCTCCTGTATCCGCGGCGTGCTCCTCGACGGTATCACGAGGGCCACGTCCACCTCCTCCCTGAGGCGGCCGGACTCCCCCGAGAAGCCGATGGTCACGGCCCCCAGCTCCCTGGCCTTGGCCACGGCCCGGAGCACGTTCCTGGAGCTGCCGGAGGTGGATATGGCGACAACGGCGTCCCCCCGGCGCACCGAGCCCTCGACCTGGCGCTCGAACACCGTCTCGTACGAGTAGTCGTTCCCGATGGCCGTGATGCTGGACAGGTTGGTGAGCGCCATGGCGTGCAGCGGTGCCCGCTCCATCATGTAGCGCCCGGAGAACTCGGCGGCGATGTGCTGGGCGTCCGCGGCGCTGCCGCCGTTGCCGAAGAGCACCACCTTCCCGCCCCCCCGGAACACCTTGATGAGGGCCTGCGCCACCCCCATCACCTGCCCCGCGTCGACCCTCGAGATCACCGAGGAGCTCTCCGCCAGCTCCCGGCGCACCAGCTCGCTCATGGCCGGTATCTCCAGGTCTGCAGGCCGTACTTGTCGAACGAGAAGTTCTGCGCGCCCGCGCCCATCTCGGCCAAGGCCCGGGCCACCTCGTGCTTGCGCTCGTACTCGCAGATGAAGAACATGTAGCCACCCCCCCCGGCGCCCGAGATCTTTCCGCCGATGGCCCCGCTGCGCATGGCGGTTGAATAGATGCGGTCGATGTGCTCGTTGGTGATATGCTGCGTGAAGCGCTTCTTCTGCTCCCAGGATTCGTGGAGCAGCTCGCCGATGCGGCGGATGTCCCCACGCATCAGGGCGTCCTTGGTCTCCACGGCCAACCGCTTGGCGCTGTCCAGGGCCTCGATCACCTGGGGCCGGCCCTGCCTCATGCCGCTGCGCTGCGACTCTATTATCCCGGCCGAGTCCCTGGTGCGGCCGGTGTAGCAGAGCAGGAGGTGGTAGTGCAGCTCGTTGAGCACGTCCCCCTTGATGCGCAACGGCGTCACTATGGTCTCGTCCCGGCGGAACTCCATCAGGTTGAAGCC